>NZ_JBFANH010000016.1:0-209035 GCF_040674755.1 Nocardia sp. NPDC049737
GGCATGGGCACTTCGACGACCCGGCTGTGTTCAATGGCCGCACCTGCGACTCGGACGCAAGACGGGCCGCGAACGGTCGCTCGTAAGACTCGCTCCGTCGTGGTCACGTCAGCCACGGAAACCCCACCACTACGGCATGGGCACTTCGACGACCCGGCTGTGTTCAATGGCCGCACCTGCGACTCGGACGCAAGACGGGCCGCGAACGGTCGCTCGTAAGACTCGCTCGGTGGTGGTCACAGATGTACAGACGGTTCAGCTCCGACGAGACTGGTGGGCTACGGGGCCCGGACGTGACCAGCCGGTGTCGCGTCGCAGCGTCTGACAAGCGCACTACTACGCTGGCCCGCGTGAGAAAATTGGTGCCGTTGGTGGTGGACGCGCTGCTGGTGATCTTGTTTTGCGCGATCGGGCGGCGCAGCCATGAGGAGGCGGTACTCGCCGGACTGCTGAAGACGGTGTGGCCGTTCGCTATCGGGCTCGCGATCGGGTGGGTTGCCGCGGTCGCCGTGGCCGGCCGGGTGCTCGGTGAAAAGGAGCGCTTCGACGGAACCACCCCGTGGCCCACCGGAGTTCTGGTCTGGCTCGGCACACTCTGCGGCGGCATGCTGCTGCGCGTGATCAGCGGTCAGGGCACGGCATTCAGTTTCATCATCGTCGCGGCGTGTGTGCTCGCACTGTTCCTGCTCGGCTGGCGCGCGGCCTTCCGAGCCATCGACTGATCAGGGTTCTGGGGTGGCCAGCGATTGGAACAACCGGGCCGCCATCCGCGCGGTCGCATCCCCGCTGTCGGCGTCGTTGATGTGGATCGCCAGCGCCAGATCCCCCGCATTCGCGATGAGCCATGCGTCATGGCCCGTGCTGGCCATGAATCCGATGACATCGCGGTAGGGCCGCAGCGGCGCGAATTCCGGTCGTCCCGCGCCGTCGCGCAACATCGCGCGCAACCGCTCGGTGAGTTCCGGTGACATCTCCGGGACCTGCGCGTCCGTGGCGCTGGGGTGTCCGGCCTCGATCATCGGCGGCGGTACCTGCCCGCGCGCGATGGCGGCCGCTGCGATCGCCATGCCGAATGGGCTGGCCAGCACCGCGTCCGTGCCACCGCCCTGGCGCACCTGCTCGGCACTGCGCCCCGCCACCGCGACCCGGCCGGTCACTTCGTCCAATCCCGGCACCTTGTAATCGACGCCGACTCCGAGATTGGGCGCGGATTCGGCCGCATCCTGCACCGATACGTCCTGCGGTGCCTTGTTCTTCAATACCGCGGCGACATTGCGGAACAGATCGATGTTGGTGCCGACCGGATAGAGCCCGGTGAACGCGACCGAACCGTGCTCACTGGCCTGCGTATTCTGTGCGACCGCCACGACCGAACCGCTGGACGGCTGGATCGCCACGATCGAGGCGGGCGTCCCGACGCTGACCACCGCATCCTCGGCGGCGCGCTGCAGGCGCTGATCCATGGTGGCCGCGATATCCGGGCCGGGCGGGCCCTGGTAGCCGGCGATCTGGCCGACGAAACGTCCGTCCTGTTCGAAAATCTGCACACCCCAACCGGAGTGCTGATCCTGGCTGTCCTGCCACACTTTGCGCAACGCGTCCAGCATCGGCGACCAGGTCCGGCGGTCGGCGGAGATCAGCCGCGGCTGTTTCTCCATGACCACGCCGGGCACACGAGCCAACGCGGATTCCAGGATCGCGAAATCGGGTTCGCGCAGATTCACCGCGATGATCGGCTTGCCCTGCGAGGTCGACAACTGCTGCATGAGCGACGGTCCGGTGATCAGCGGCGCGACCGGTGCGATGGCCTTGGCCAGCGCGTCGGTCGAGGCCACCGGGTCGGTCGTCTTGGCGGGATCGAGTTTGACCACGTTGATGATCTGCTCGGTCATCAACGCGTCGCCGACGATGTCCTTGACCCGCGGCGGTGGGGTCGGCGTGGTGCGCACGAGCCGGACCGTGCGGTTGTGGTCCAGTTGCGGCATGACGACGGCGGGATCCCAGGAGATGCGCCAGCCGATCGCCAACTTCCGCACATTGCCCTGCAGGCTGTATTTCCAGGTCTTGTTCTCGCCGAAGTTCCAGGCGACATCCATGCTGAACAGGCCCGCCTCGCGGTCCAGGTCGATGAACTGGGTTTTTTGGTAGTCGACCTTGCCCGGCTGCAATCCGGCGAACATTTGTTTCAGCGTTGCGGATGCGGCCGTGGGATAAGAGGTGAGCTCCGCGGCCTTGGCGAAGTTCTGCTCGTCGAGCAGTTGGGTGAAGCGATCGACGACGTACTCGGCTTCACTGCGCTTCACATCCGAACCACACGCCCCAATTGCGATAGCCAGCGCCACCACCCCCGAGAGTGCGATTGCGCCCCGGACGCGATAGCGGCGGGATCCCCACACATCCATGTCGCCCACTCTTTACTCTTGTCACTCCAGTAACAAGACCACCGTACCTGAAATTAGCTGCCCGCCGTGCCACGCCAGCCGGACGTTACCCATGCTCAGCATCTCCAATTGTGCCCGAAGCCCGTGCTTCGGTTGGTCGATCATGGACGTTCTCCGGTCCCGTCGCGACACCCGGCGCCGCAACCGTACCGGCCGGAACACGAACTTGTCAGAAAACGGCCCACGTCGGCGTTTCGGCGGCCCGCGTCCGCGTTTGGATCGCGCAGGGCCTCGTTGACCAGCACACACCTTTATCTGGCGTACCCGCACGGCGCGTGACCGAAACCGTTCGCACAGAGCGGAACCACGCGGGCGCTTTGCGACGTAATCTTGTAATCAATGAAATATAGGCACCACAGTAAGTAGGTGAATCCCAATGAGGCATGAGCATCGGGGACGGGGCTTCGGACGACCGGGCGGCTGGCAGCAGGCCGATCTCCCGGATCCCGCGGACGCCCCGGACTGGTTCGCTGGACGGTTGCCGAGCGACTGGTTCGCCGGGCCGCCCGTCATCGAAATCGACCGGGACGAGATCGTGGTTATCGGTGAGCTCCCGGCACCGGTATCGGAAAAGGAAGACGCTCCCGCCGAGGAGGTCCCCGCCGCGACGAAGGAGGGCGCCGTCGCCCGCTTCCGCGAGACCACCCGACCGGCCCGCATGCAGATCGCGAACGAGGCCCAGCGCCGCTACGGACGCAGCGTCGCCTGGGGTGTTTCGGTAGACGGCGAACGAATCATGTTCACGCACTTGGCGGTCCCGGTGATGACGCGGCTGCGGCAGCCGGAGCGCAAGGTGCTCGATACGCTCGTCGATTCCGGGGTGGCGCGCTCACGCGCGGATGCGCTGGCGTGGACGGTCAAGTTGGCGGGCAAGCATGCGGAGGCCTGGCTCGAGGAGTTGCGCACTGCCATGCGGAAGGTGGACGACCTGCGTTCGGAAGGTCCGCAGGGTCTGTGAACACGGCGGGCTAGGGTCTTAGCCATGTCGACACCTGGCCCGATTCTGGTTCTCAATGGCCCGAACCTCAATATGCTCGGCACCCGCCAGCCGGAGATCTACGGGTCGGCCACACTCGACGATGTCGTCGCATTGTGCCGACAGACCGCCGCCCGGTACGGCCGCGAGATCGATGCGTTCCAATCGAATTCCGAAGGAGCGCTGATCGATCGGATCCACCGGGCGCGCGGCGTCGAATCAGGCATAGTCATCAATCCCGGCGGGCTCACGCACACTTCGGTCGCGCTGCGTGATGCGCTGGTGATTCCGGAACTCCCGATCGTCGAGGTGCACATCAGCAATGTGCATGCGCGCGAGGAGTTCCGGCATCACTCCTATATCTCCCCCATCGCCACCGCGGTAGTGGCCGGGATGGGGATTCAGGGTTATGCCGCAGCCATCGAATTCCTGATCCATCGCTAGCGACTGCTTGCAGGTCGCTCGAAAGGGTCGGCTGACCGGATCGGCTTGTCACACTAGGCGAGTCGGAAGACCGGGAAACCCGGGGCAATCTGGGCCAGCTCCGCATCCGTGGAATTCTTGGTGACACCCTCGAAGAATTTGCCGACTTCCCAGCCCCACTTCTGCAGGTAGAGGCGCAGCAGCGGCACCTTGTCCGCATCGGCTACTTCGATCGCCGTGAACGCCTCGACCTTACGCCCCAGCCGCAGTTCACCATTGCCCGCGACGCGCAGGTTCCGCACCCACTGCGTGTGGCCGCGCGGCGCAACCAGGTAGCGCGTGCCATCGGAATCGGTCATCAAATTGACCATGGTGGTGCGCCATTCGCCACTCTTACGACCGCGCACCGCCAACAGCCGCGACCCCATAACGCTGATGCCGAGGCGAGGCAGCCAGTTGGCAATCTTGTTCACGATCGGGTCCATGCCGGTCGGGCCGAGGTAGCGGGTGCTGGCGTTCATTTCCTACTCCTTTGTGAGCACTGCTCTCTGTTGAGATCAGTGTTCCACACCGCTTCCCGGCAAGTCAAGAGCACTGCTCTCATTTCTGTTGTCTCGACGAAGTTGTCGATGCCCTGACGGCAGCTTTCGCGGTGGTCTGCCAGGAAGGTCAACGGCAGCAGTTGGGGTCCAGGACCAGGCATAGCGCTGCGAGGGCGTCGCGTAGGGCGCGGTGGTAGGTGTTCATGCCGCGGCGTTCGGTCTCGACCAGACCCGCTTTTCTCAGCTGGCCGAGGTGGTGGCTGGTGGTGGATTCGGCCAGTCCGATCGCCCGGGCGAGTTCGCCGGTGTTCTCCGCACCAGCCGGGCTGGTGAGCAGCAGGGACAGCAGTTTGACGCGGACAGGTTCGGCGATGGCCTTGAGCCGCAATGCGATTTCCAGCGCGGCGGCGTCATCGATCGGTGCGGCCGCGACAGGGGCGCAGCAAACAGGGGCGGACATGTCGATCACGGGCAGCGCCTTGGGCATGTAATCAACTCTAGCCACCTTGTTGACATATGTCGAAGAGGTGGTGCAGACTCGACCGTGTCAGCTTTTCGACATATGTCTCACAAGTGGAGGTAGATTCTCATGTCCCGCATCCAGCTCGCCCTCAATGTCGACGACCTCGATCAGGCGGTGCGGTTTTACTCGACCCTGTTCAATGCCGAACCCGCCAAGCGCAAGCCGGGTTACGCCAACTTCGCCATCGCCGAGCCACCGATCAAGCTCGTATTGATCGAGAATCCCGGCCAGGGCGGCAGTCTCAATCATCTCGGTGTCGAGGTGCAATCCAGCGATGAGGTGCATGCCGAGATAGCGCGCCTGTCGACCGCGGGGCTGTTCACCGAGGAGCAGATCGCGACCACGTGTTGCTTCGCCACCCAGGACAAGGTGTGGGTCACCGCCCCGGATGCCGAACGCTGGGAGGTCTACACCGTGCTCGCCGACAGCGAAACCTTCGGCACCACACCGCATCTCGCCACCGATGAGACGGTCGATGACGCGCAGGCGGTGTCAGTATGCTGCGGCACTGCCGAGGATGCTGCCGCTGAGGGAGCGTGCTGCGCAAGCGACGCCAAGAAGGACGCCGTCACCTCCGGCGCGTCCTGCTGCAACTAACCGTTTCATGGGTTCGTTCATCCGTTGTTCATTTGCCCTCGGATTCGATAACCATCAATATCGATGCGTGTCGAATCGAGCGCTCCCGCTGACCGACGTGACCTCACCCGCGTGTGAGGTCACGCCCCTGGCTCGGCAACCCTTGACCACGCAGGCCGCCGGCGATCTGGCGGCGGTGTTCAAGGCATTGTCGGACCCGGTCCGGCTGCGCCTGCTGTCGGTGGTGGCCAGCCACACCGGCCAGGAAGCCTGCGTATGCGATGTCTCCGCGGGATTCGACGTCTCCCAGCCCACCATCTCCCACCACCTCAAGGTGCTGCGGGAAGCGGGGCTGCTGTCGAGCGAACGGCGCGGGTCGTGGGTGTACTACCGCGTCGAACCCGCCGCCCTGCACCAACTTTCACAGTTTCTGGACATCACGCTGCCCGAGGCGCTCGCTCGATGAGTGCGCTATCGCGGCGGCTGCTGGCCGAGCTCATGGGGACCGCGCTGCTGGTGTGCGCGGTCGTCGGCTCAGGTATCGCCGCCCAACAGCTCTCGCCGCACGATCACGGCGTGCAGTTGCTGGAGAACTCGACCGCAACCGTTTTCGGGCTCGGTGTTTTGATCCTGATGCTCGGTCCGGTCTCCGGCGCGCACTTCAATCCCGTTGTCTCGGTCGCGGATTGGTGGGCCGGACGCCGCCGTGGTACCGGACTCCCCGCTACCGACCTCGCCGCCTACATCGGCGCGCAGGTCCTCGGCGCGGCGCTCGGGGCAGTACTGGCCAACATCATGTTCGACCAACGTGCCGTCCAGATCTCCACCCACCACCGCGTCACCACCGGGCACCTGGTCGGGGAGGTGGTGGCCACGGCCGGGCTGATCGCGGTCATCTTCGCCCTCGCCCGCACCGGCCGCGCCGCGATGTCGGCTGCGGCGGTGGCCGCCTACATCGGTGCGGCCTACTGGTTCACCAGCTCCACATCCTTCGCCAACCCCGCCGTCACGATCGGCCGGATCTTCTCCGACACCTTCGCCGGTATCGCCCCCGCCTCGGTGCCCGCGTTCATAGCTGCCCAAATCCTCGGCGCCGGTATCGGATTCGCCCTGATCGGACTGCTCTATCCCGATCCGGCCCCGGCCGAAAACATCGTCGCCCCGCACTCCGTCACGGATCCCGCATGAAAGAACGCACTCCGGCAATGACCTCCAAACCCAGCGTGCTGTTCGTCTGCGTGCACAACGCCGGACGCTCGCAGATGGCCGCGGCATTCCTCACCCACCTCGCCGGCGACTCGGTCGAAGTCCGCTCCGCCGGATCCGCGCCCGCCGACCAGGTCAACCCTGCCGCCGTCGCCGCCATGCGCGAGATCGGGATCGATATCTGCGCCGAGATCCCCAGGATCCTCACCGGCGACGCCGTGCAAAGATCCGACGTCGTCATAACCATGGGCTGCGGCGACGCCTGCCCCTACTTCCCCGGCAAGCAGTACCTGGACTGGAAACTCAACGACCCCGCTGGCCGAGGCATCGACGCCGTCCGCCCCATCCGCGACGACATCGAAAAACGCGTCCGCGGCCTGCTCGACGAACTAGGCATCCCGGCACGGTCATAAACACCGCGCATGAGTTCAATCCTGCCCGAGGGCGCGCGAATGGGGCCTCCCAGAGCGCCGCCGGACCTGATCTACGAGGAAATCACGCGCACGCCCGGCGTGCGCCGTTCGGAACCACCACCGAGAATGTGGAGATGACATCCGCGCCCCGGGTGGTGCTCGCCCCGGACAAATTCAAGGGCTCGCTGACCGCTGCCGAGGTGGCGGCCGCCTTGGCCACGGGCATCAGGCGCGCCCGTCCGGATGCCGAGATCCGGCAGGTGCCGGTCGCGGATGGCGGTGACGGAACCGTCGACGCATTCGTGGCCGCGGGCTGGGAGCGGATCGAGGTCGATGCGCCCGGACCAACCGGCGCACCCGACACCGCCGCCTATGCGGTGCACGAAACCACGGCTGTGATCGAATTGGCAGCGGCAGTCGGGCTGACCAAACTGCCAGGGAGACAACCCGATCCGCTCGGAGCGCACACCTATGGGCTGGGTGTCGTCATCGCACACGCCCTGGATCGAGGGGTAACCGATATCGTCCTCGGCTTGGGCGGCAGCGCCTCGACCGACGGTGGGGCAGGCATGCTGCAGGCCCTCGGTGCGCGAATCCTCGATGCCGGTGGCGCTGAATTATCCACAGGCGGAGCGACTTTGGCGCGTGCCGCGCGATTGGATCGCACCGGATTGCATCCGCGGATCGCGGCGACGACCTTCACCCTGGCCTGCGATGTCGACAACCCGCTACTCGGCCCAACCGGGGCAGTCGCGGTATATGCGCCACAGAAGGGTGCGACACCGCCGGATCTGTCCATTCTCGAAGCGGCACTGACGAATTGGGCGGCCACTGTCGCACCGGAATTCGCGGATGTCCCCGGCGCGGGTGCGGCAGGCGGCACCGGATTCGGCGCACTCGCGGTGCTCGGCGCGCAGGTCCGCAGCGGCATCGAGGTCGTACTCGAACTCCTCGATTTCCCAACACTTCTCGACCGAGCCACCCTGGTCGTCACCGGTGAGGGTGCCCTCGATACCCAGAGCCTGCACGGCAAGGCCCCGATCGGTGTGTGCGAGGTCGCGCGCAAGGCGGGCGTCCCGGTGGTGGCCGCCGTCGGTCGAACGCAATTGACGCCCAACGAGATCCGAGCGGCAGGCTTCTCTGCCTGCTACGCCCTTGCCGATCTGGAACCGGACCCTGCCCGCTCCATCGCCGATGCGGCACAGCTACTCACTCGCGTCGGCGAACAAATAGGTGTCGACAACCCATGAAAATGGATCAGGGTCGAACCGTGATCCCGGTGAGCGCGGCGGCCACCAGGAAACCGAGCCCGCCGACGATGACATCGGCGTGCAGTCCGGCCACGAGTCCACTACCCCTGGACTGGGATGACACGTCCGGTGCGGCGAACCACCGGGGCCGGCTGGAGCACTAGCCTGCCGCGGCGAGCAGATTGCCGAGGAGTTCGTCGCGGTGCTTGTCGCCCCAGGCTTCGAGCGGGCGCAGCGCAATTTCGAGCTCTTCGCCGAGCGGAGTGAGCGAGTATTCGACGCGCGGCGGGACTTCGGGGAAGACCTCACGGTGCACCACACCGCTGGCCTCCAGATGACGCAGATTCTCCGCGAGCACCTTTTCGCTGACCCCGGTGAGCAGCTTGCGTATCCGGCCGAACCGCTGCGGGCCCGCGGCGAGCACCCACATCAGGTGCAGCTTCCATTTGCCGCCGACGACGTCGATCGCCACCGACATGCCACACACATCGTGATCTCCGTCACTACTCATGCCCACCGCACTCCTTCTGACCTGAATTCGAACCTCGAGGTAAGCAACCACACCTGAACGTGCGGTCTTCCCGACGCTACCTGCGACAACGACCATGGATCTCGGCCGTAGCGACTGCTTGCAGGTCGCTCGAAAGGGTCAGTCGACCACCAATCGCAATGAGAACCGAAGGGACACAACATGTCCGAGCAGACCACCGCTGGCTCCGTTTCCGTCGTCGGCCTGGGTCCGATGGGCCAGGCCATGGTCCGGGCCTTCCTGGATGCCGGTATCGAGGTGACGGTCTGGAATCGCAGCACCGAAAAGGTCGACGCGATGGTCGAACTCGGCGCGAAGCGGGCCGCCACGGTCGCCGAGGCGCTGGAGGCCAATGCGGTGACCGTGCTGAGCCTTACCCACTACGCCGCCATGTACGAAGTATTGGGACAGGCCACCGACCATTTGCCGGGCAAGGTGATCGCCAACCTGTCCTCGGATTCACCGGAAAAAGCGCGCAAGGGTGCCGAGTGGGTGCGCTCGCACGGCGCGGAATTCTTTTCCGGCGGCGTCATGTCGGCGGGCGACAATATCGCCCATCCTGCGTCGTTCATCTTCTACAGCGGTCCGAAAGAGGTTTTCGACGCGCACGCCGAATTGCTGCGTCCGCTGAGCCCGCAGGAATACCTCGGTGCGGATGACGGTCTCGCGCAGGTCTTCTACCAGGCCGGTTTGATCATTTTCCATCCCTGGATGCTCGCCTTCGATCAGGCGCTCGCGGTGATCGAGAAGTCCGGTCACAGCATCGACCAGTTCCTGCCCTTCGCACTGCGCGCGACCGGCGCGTACCCGTATTTCATCGAGGATTTCGCGGCCGCGGCGAAGGTGGGCGGCTGGGGGACACTGGCGAGTCTGAAGATGATGGATGCCGGGGCACAGCACATCATCGATGCCAGCGAGGAGGTCGGCGTCGATGCGTCCCTGTCGCACGCGGTGCAGGGCCTTTGGCGGCGTGCGATCGCGGCAAGCGAGGAGGCGGGGCAGCCGGTTCCGGTGTACCAGTTGTTCACTGGGCCGCGGTAAATCTCAGTCCCCCGCGGCACGCGCCGAATCGACGGAGCCGAGGCGCGGGAATGGGGTGGTCGAGAAGATCACCTCCACCGCGACCTCGAAATACGCCGCGATCCGCAACGCCAGATGCAGGCTCGGGCTATATTCGCCGCGTTCGAGGTAACCGATCGTCTGATAGTGCACACCGAGCGCTTCGGCAAGCTCCCGCCGGGAGATGCCGCGCTCGGCCCGCAACATGGCGATGCGGTTGTAGATGACCTCAGTAGGCACGCTGAATCGCCTTCTCGCGCCGCGCCGCCACGTTCGACCCGGACTCGCGACGCGCCATCCTACGCAGCACGATCGGCGCGAGCAGTAGCCCGACCACCGCCCAGACAATCAGCACGGCAATGGTTTCCAGATGCCGCCAGGAATGTCCTAGTTCGATGGCGACCGCATCGCCGGGCAGCATCGCCGAACGCATGCCGAGCCCGACCCAGTAGACCGGAAATACCTGCGCGACACCCTGCAGCCAGCCCGGCATCGAGGTGATCGGGTAGAAGACGCCCGAGATCGCGACGATGCCCATGATCGGCAGCGAGACGAAGCCGATATTGCGCGGGTTGCTGAACAGCGATCCGAGCACCGCACCGGCCGGCATGGTCGCGAGCATGCCGAGCGCGACGACGCCGATCAGGCCCAGCCAGGAACCGACGCTGCCCATCGCCGTGCCGTCGACCAGGAACAGCCCCGGAATCAGCACGATAACGAAGGGGATGACCACCCAGCCCGCGGTCGTGACGATTTTGCCGATCAGATAGCCGACCATGCCGTTCGGAGTCGCCTTGGCGCGCAACAGGGTTCCGTCTTCGCGTTCCAAGGTCAGCATCTGGGCGATGCCGAACATGCCGTTGAAGGCGACGAGCAAGCCGAGGATGCTCGGCAGGGCCAGCGAACCGAGTGCGAAGCCGCTCGCCTCGAAGGTCGCGTCGCGCATGAAGAACAGCACGACGACCATGACGACCGGCCAGAAGAGCATCCCCCAGAGATCCTGCACATTGGTGAGCGATTGCCGTATTTCGATCAGTCCGCGCCGAGTTCCCGCCCGCACGGCGGCATCGATCGGATTCATCGCGCAACCTCCTGCAGCGAATGGACTTCGGTTTCGAGCCGACCGGACTCGTATTGCCGCACCAGTGCCATATATGTTTCCTCCAGCGAGGCACGGCGCACCTCGAGCTCGCCGATCTCGTCGCCGTGCTGCTTGAACAGCTCGTAGACGAACTTGGTCGACTCGGCGGTGGTGTGCACGAACCGTTGTCCATCGTGGGTCCAACGGATTTCGGCCTCACCCGCGATGCGGCGCGACAGTTCGTCGGCCGAGCCGTCGGCGATGATCCGGCCACCGGCCAGGATCATGATGCGGTCGGCGAGCTTCTCGGCCTCGTCGAGATCATGGGTGGTGAGCAAGATGGTGGTCCGGTCGTCGGCGAGATGATGGACCAGGTCATGGAATTCGCGACGGGCCTGTGGATCGAAGCCCGCGGTCGGTTCGTCCAGGAACAGCAGTTCGGGGCGGCCGACGATGCCGATCGCGACGTCCATGCGACGGCGCTGCCCGCCGGACAGCGCTCCGATCTTACTGTTGGCCTGCTCGGTAAGGCCGACGGCGGCAATGAGTTCGTCTGTGTCCCAAGGCCTGTGGATCCGATCCGTGCGGTACGGCGCGTAATAGGAGCCAAGGTGGGAAAGTAGTTCGCGTACACGCCATTTGGCGTGGTCGCGCCACGATTGCAGGACGACGCCCAGTCGCGCCCGCCAGGCTTCGTTGCCGTGCGCCGGATCCATGCCGAGTACCTCGACGCGGCCCGCGGAGCGCATGCGGAAGCCCTCCAGAATTTCGATGGTTGTGGTTTTGCCCGCGCCGTTCGGGCCGAGGAGCACCAGCACCTCGCCCGGCCGGGCTTGGAAAGTCACGTCATGCAGGACGTCGGTCGTGCCGTACCGCATCCGCAATTTCTCGACGTCGAGCGCGACGCCGTCACCCAGGATCATCTCATCCTCCCCATTGTGAGATCGGGATGTTTCGTAGCATACCTACTACATTGCGCGGCGACAATGCTGCCTCTTGCCTACATTTCGATTGACAGGCAGCTAAATGGCTGCCTATTGTGAGAATGTGCAGCCAAACGGCTGCGCATCTCGAAGAAGGTGGCATGGACGAGGTATTCCGAGCGCTGGCCGATCCGAGCCGCAGAAGGCTGCTCGACAGCCTCAACGCGCGCAACGGCCAGACTCTGCGCGAACTGTGCGCCGAACTGGATATGGCCCGCCAATCGGTGAGCAAACATCTCGCGGTCCTGGAGTCCGCCAATTTGATCACCACTCGCCGCAGCGGTCGCGAAAAACTGCACTACCTCAATGCCGAACCCATCAACGCCATCGCCGACCGCTGGATCACCCGCTACCACCGCGCCCGCGTCCACGCGCTGGCCGACCTCAAACAAGCATTGGAGGCAAACCCCATGAGTGAGCGAAGCGAACAAAAAATCGACACCGCCGGCAACGCATTCGTCTACACCACCTACATCAAGACGACGCCGCAGCGGCTCTGGCAGGCCCTGACCGACCCCGCTTTCACCAACCGCTACTGGGGTGCCAGCTTCGATACCGATTGGCAGCCCGGCTCGGAAATGGTGTGGCACCAACGCGATTGGACCAGCAAGGATCCGGAACAGATTGTCCTGGAGTCAGATCCGTACACCAAGCTCTCCTACACGTGGCACACCTTCGACCCCACCTTCGCCACCACCTTCGATATGGACCCCGAAGACGTGGCAGTCTGGGCCCGCGAGCCCCGCTCGAAGGTGACCTTCGAACTCGAGCCCCACGGCGAAACCGTGAAACTGACTGTCATCCATGACGGTTTCGAACCCGGCAGCGCCGTCCTGGCCGGAATCAGCGGCGGTTGGCCGAGCATCTTGTCGAGCCTCAAGAGCTTGCTGGAGACGGGCGAGTCCCTGCCGGAACCGGTGGCGTAGTTGCAGCCGGATCGCTGACCGTGCTGCTCCTCCGCCAGCACGGCGGCGCCGGGATGGTTGCCCCCCTGGCCGGTAACTGCTGCTCACAGCAAGGCGATCAGCGTGGATCAGAAACCCAGTGAGCTGCGGGCGGCGGAGTTCCTGCCGCGCCTACATGAGGGACTCGCGGCGACTCCCTACTGGTAGCGCAGGCCTGCGATCAGGAGTTCGACCATGCGGCGGGCATCGTAGCGGGGGGTGTTGCCTGCGCCGATGCACAGGTTGCCGACGCCGCGTAGGAGTTCGTAGGGCTCCATGTCGGGGCGGATTTCGCCTGCTGTTGCAGCGGCTTCGAGGAGTTGGGCGCATACCGGAACCAGGCGCTCGAGAAAGTAGGCGTGCAAGGTCTCGAAGGTGGGGTCGTCGGACTGTAGCGCCTCGGCGAGGCCGTGTTTGGTGACCAAAAAGTCGACGAAGAGGTTGATCCACTGCCCCAGAGCGGCATGTGGTGTGTCGCTGTCCGTCAGCAGTGTCGGACCGGCCTCGGCGCAGGCCTCGACCTGGTGGCGGTACACGGCGAGGATGAGGTCGGCCCGCGTCGGGAAGTGGCGGTAGATCGTGCCGATGCCGACGCCCGCCTTGGCGGCGATATCGCGCACGGGCACATCGACGCCGGACTCGACGAAAGCCGCACCGGCCGCGTCCAGCAGCGTCTTCTTGTTACGCAGGGCATCCGCCCGTTTTCGCGGGGCCGATGACCCCGATCCGCTGTCGATAGCGACCACCTCCGATACAACGCTTGTCAAACGGAACAATGTTCCGTATGTTGGTTTCGGAACACGGTTCCGCTTATTCAGGATGGCAGAACAGCCGAGCCGAAACCAATTCACCCCTCTCATGGAGGAGCATTCATGCAGTACCGCACTTTGGGCCGCACCGGTGTGCAGGTCAGCACCCTCGCGCTCGGCGCGATGAACTTCGGCCGGATCGGGCGCACCACCCAGGACGAGGCCACGGCTATGGTCGACGTCGCCCTGGAAGCCGGGATCAACCTCATCGACACCGCCGACATGTACAGCGACGGCGAGTCGGAGCAGATGGTCGGCAAGGCCATTGCGAATCGCCGCGACGACATCGTGCTGGCCACGAAGGCGAGCATGCCGATGGGGCCGGAGCGCAATCATCAGGGTGGTTCGCGCCGCTGGTTGGTCACCGAGTTGGATAACAGCCTGCGTCGGCTGGGGGTCGACCACGTCGATCTCTATCAGATCCACCGGTGGGATCCGAATACCAGCGACGAGGAGACACTTTCGGCCCTGACCGACCTGCAGCGGGCCGGAAAGATTCGCTATTCCGGTTCGTCGACATTTCCCGCGTACCGCATCGTGCAAGCACAGTGGGCAGCTCGCGATAACCACCTGCGCCCTTACGTCACCGAACAGCCCGGCTACTCGATCCTGCAGCGCGGCATCGAATCCCACGTGCTGCCGGTGACCGAGCATTACGGACTCGGCGTACTGGTGTGGAGCCCGCTGGCCTCGGGCTGGCTCTCGGGCGCGATCCGCGCGGATCGAGAGATCACCACCAGCCGATCGACGTTCATGCCCCAACGCTTCGACACCACCATCCCGGTCAACCGGGCAAAAATGGACGCGGTCGAGCAGCTGGCCAAGATCGCCGACCAGGCCGGATTGACGATGATCCAGCTCGCCCTCGGTTTCGTGACCGCACACCGCGGTGTCACCAGCGCCATCATCGGGCCCCGTACGACGGATCACTTGCATTCGCAACTCGCCGCCGCGGACACCGTGCTCTCCGCCGACGTGCTCGATGCGATCGATGCGATCGTGGCGCCCGGCGTCGACCTCGCCCCGGACGAGAAGCACGACACGCCACCCGCCCTGCTCCACGCGGCACTACGACGTCGTCCATCGCCGGTAAGCCGGTAATCACGCCCCACTCATCCTGGCCCAGGAATCATGACCGACCGATGCAGGTCGACTACCACGGACTGTCCCGCGCCATATACGCGGCGGATATCGCACCACCGCTGGGTGGTCGCCGGAGCGCGGTGGTCGCCGATGACCCAGCGGCCTGGTACGGATTGGCCTGAGCGCCGATACCGCCTACTGCAACGGCGCCTGGTCGGCGTGGTCGATGGTGACCAGACCGGTGCGCAGATACGTCATCACAGCATCGTCGACGACAGTGTTGCCGCGACCGAATGCGCCGTGGTCGCCGCCCTCGACCGTGATCAGTGATCCGCCGAGCGCCGACGCCATGGCCGGTCCGCCCGCGTAGGCGGTCAGCGCATCCCAGCGGCTCTGCAGCAGTAGCGGGCGGGTGTGCAGATCCTTTCCGGTGATCGGGACCGGCTTGGTCACCGGTTTCCAACTGCCGCAGGCGGTTCCGGAGCGGACCAGATCGGCGCGGGCGTCCATGGCATTGCCGCCGGTCGCGATGGTGGCGATGGCCGAGCCGATCAGCTCGTAGCGGCCGGGCACATTGTTCTCGTTGCAGGTGATAGCCGAGAAGACGAAGCGGCCGGTGGGATCGGTGCTGGTCGCGCCCTCGATGGCAAGCAGCTGGCGGACATTCTTCGGATCGATATTGGCCTCGGCCATCGCCCTGGCGAAGGTCGGCCAGAAGGTGCGGGTGTAAGTGGCGACCGCGGTCGCACCGACCAGCGGCACCTGTGCGGACCCGCCGCCGGTGACCAGCAGGCGCACCAGATTCTGCACCTTGCCCGCCTGTTCCACACTGTCGTTGAAACCGTCGCGGGCGATTTCGGCGAGCGGTTCGGGCAGCGCGCCGGGCAGATCGGTGACGCTCGCGGGTGGTGGGGTCAGGTTGGCGTACCAGCCGCCGCCCTGGTCGGCGACCAGCCGCACCCAGTTCTGGTAGACCTGCAGCGCGGTTTCACCGAGCCCGTAGTCGCCACTGTGTTCGGCGATCCAGGCGAACAGATCGTCGAGCCGCTGTTTGCCCGCGACCTGCTGTTGCGCGAATTCCTCGGTCCACACCCAATCGGGATTGACATTGGAGTCCAACACCATTCGATCTACCCGGCTCGGGAACAACGACGCGTACACCGCGCCGAGGTAGGTGCCGTAGGAGGTCCCGAGGTAACTGATCCGATCCACACCGAGTGCGGCGCGCACCTCGTCCAGATCGCGCGCGGTGCTCTCGGTGGTGATGGTGTCGAGGTAACCGGGCAGCGCCGCGTCGCATGCTTTCTTGATATCGTCGCGATTACCGCCGCCCAGCGAAACTTGGTCGCCCTCAGCCGATTTCGACGCCGAGCTCGTCGTTTGGGAATCGCAACGCAGCGGCGTGGCCCAGCGCAGTCCGCGCGGCTGCACCGCGACCCGGTCGTAGTGCTCGTTGAGTTCGGCGGGCATCGATTCGATCCGACGGGCCCAGTAGTCGAGGGCATCCGCGCCGGGTCCGCCCGGATTCGCGACGATGACGCCGCGACGATCCCCCGTCGCGGCAATCCGGCTGACGGTGAGTTCGATGCGCGCACCTTTGGGCTCGGCGTAATTCATCGGGACGGATATCACCGCGCACTGCACATCGCGTCCCTCGGTCACCGACGAATCCGGGCAGGCGCCGAAGGATGCCGCGGGTGCGGCCTCGGCCCAACCCGTCACGATCGATCCGCTGATCAGGCTCGCGGCCGCGACAGTGACCAGCGCTCGCGGAAAACCTGGCGTCCTCATCATGTTTCGTACCTCCGCCGGGCCCATCGCGGTATTCGACGCGACCATGTGCATTCTGGTCAGCCTGGGACGCGCAGACAAGTCGAGCCGCGATTGGCATTGCGGTGCACAACCATCCGCGCCCACCGGAGTAACGTCGAGCCATGTCGACTGAGGTCCGCAACAACTTCGCGCTGGAACGTTTCGAGATCTACGTCGACGGTGCCATCGCTGGCTACGCCGAATATCAGGACACGGGCGCCGAACGCGCCTTCATCCATGCCGAGATCGACCCGAAGCACGAAGGCCGGGGATGCGGCCGGGTTCTCGTGCAGGCGGCATTGAACGACTCGCGTCAGGAGGGTTTCGGCATTCTGCCGATGTGCCCGATGGTGCGTCATGTCGTCGAGTCGCGACCGGAGTACATAGCGATGGTTCCGCAGTGGGCGCGCCAGAAACTCGGCCTGCCGCTGTAGGTCAGTACGCGGCGACGGCTCCGTCGAGCGCCTGCTGTAGGTCGGTGCGCACCAGTCGGGCGATCTCCGAGGGTTTGGTCGGCAGCTCGGTGATCGGCACCCCGAAATAGAAGCTGGCCGACTTGGCCTCCTCCTTGGTGACCGGCTCGCTCGGATCGGCTCGCGGCCCGTAGCTCAAACCCAGGCTGACCAGCACCGGCTTCGCACCCAGCTTCATCGCACGGAATGCGATATGTCCGATCCCGCTCCCCACCGGCTGCACCTCGGTGTGGTCGACATCGTTGCAGGTGCCCTCCGGGAAGACCGCGATGCCGTCACCGTCGGCCAGCCGCTGCGCGCAGATGTCCATCATCCGCTGCCCGGCCGCATTCACCGCCCGCAGGCCGTGGTCTTTACCGCGGAATACCGGGATGCCGCCCATCATGTCGATCTTGCGGCGCTGGTCGGGATCGAGGAACAGTTCGTCCTTGGCCAGCACCCGAACTCGCCCGATCACCGAACGCAATTCGCTGCGCCAGGCCGCGGCGGCGACGGTGTACGGGTCGGATTCGGAGAGGTGGTTGAGCGCGACGAGCAATGGGCTGCCCTGGCGTATCACCTGGTGCAGCACCTTTTGCGCACCCTCGGCATAGGTGACGCGCGGATGGTATCGACGCCCGAGAATGGCGTAGGCGCCCCAAGCCTTGAGGCGGTTCTGCCGGTGGCTGCGATAGAAGTCGTACACAGTGTCAGCGTTGTCGAGGAGGACCTCGGGCCGTTCCATGGCCACACCCTAACCGGTCTGTTTTCGGGGTGATCGAGATCCCGGCCGCCCTCGACCCGGGAAACCGCCACGCCGCTTGACCGACGAACCGCCCGCGCCAGTGCGATGATGTCGGTGTGGCACGCGCAGATGACCCGGACGATCGGAAAACTCGCGGCGGACGCGGTGACCGCAGGCGACGCGAGTTCCGGCAGGGCGAGCAGGTGGTTCGCGCAGGCACCCTGTTGGTGTCGGCGACCGAACTGGTCGAGCCGACCTTCCGGCGCACCGTCGTGTACATCATCGAACACAACGAGGCGGGCAGCCTCGGTGTCGTGCTCAACCGTCCGAGCGATACCGCGGTGCACGACGTGCTTCCGCACTGGTCCGAGGCGGCCGCCGCGCCGCGCACGCTCTTCATCGGCGGACCGGTCAAGCGGGACGCGGCGCTGTGTCTGGGCACCATCCGGGTCGGCGCGTCGATCACGGGCGTGCGTGGACTGCGTCGCATCGATGGCCGCGTGGTGCTCGTCGATCTCGACGCGGACCCGGATCAGATCGCCCCGCTGATCGAGGGCCTGCGGATCTTCGCGGGCTATGCGGGCTGGACCTTCGGCCAACTCGAGGGCGAACTGCAGAACAACGACTGGATCGTCCTATCCGCGTTGCCCTCGGATCCGATCAGCACCGGCCGCCCCGACCTGTGGGCCCACGTGCTACGCCGCCAGCCACTGCCCCTATCCTTGCTCGCCACGCATCCGATTGAACTAGAACGCAACTAGGGACGTGGTTTGCATGAAGGAGGAAATAACGACATGCAACGAGACAACTGATCTGGCGAGAACATGGGTAACTCAGCGGGTGCGCAAAGAAGCTGATCACCCCAATCACCGCCGGCCCGCGAGGAATCCGAGGGAAAGGCGGGGAAGCAGGTGACTAATGCCCGACGAACAAGACGAGCTCATGCGGGTTCTGTATCAGGAACATGCTTCGGTGCTGTGGCGGTACACGCTCGGTTTGGTCCGCGATCCAGGTCGGGCCGAGGACATCGTGCAAGAGACGTTGTTGCGGGCGTGGCAGCGCCCGCACGTGCTCGATCAATCGACGACATCGGCACGGGCGTGGCTGTTCACGGTCGCGCGCAATCTCGCCGTGGATGAGCACCGCAGTGCCCGCAATCGGCGCGAATTCCGCACCGATAATCCGCCGGAACAGGCCACACCGGATCAGGCCGATCGGGCCCTGGACGGCTGGCTGGTCGCGGACGCATTGAGCAGACTCAGCGGCGATCATCGCGAGGTGATCGTGCGGGCCTACTATCGAGGCCTTTCTACCCACCAGATCGCCGAGGAACTCGGTATCCCGGCGGGCACGGTGAAATCTCGCATGCACTACGGCATGCGGGCTCTACGGCTGGCATTACAGGAGATGGGGGTGACGAATCAATGACGGACATCGCCGACGACTATTCGACGTGGGACGCACCGTACATTCTCGGCTCCCTGTCCCGCACCGAACGACGGGAGTATGAAGAGCATCTGGCTGGCTGCCCGGTTTGCCAAGCGGCGGTAGCCGATCTCGCCGGACTCCCGGGTCTGCTCTCCATGGTCGATCCCGACACCGCGTTCGCCATGATCGAGCCGCCGGAAAAGACTGCGGGCGAGGCGAATCCCCCCGCTCAGCTGCTGCCCCGGCTCGCCGATGCCGCCGAGAAGCGCAGGCGCCGCAGCCGATGGGCGGCCGTAGGTGCCGCGATTGCGGCGGCTGCCGCGGCGGTGGCCATCGCGGTTCCGGTGGTCACCGCGGTCACCGCGGTGGATAGGCCGAGCCCCGAACAGGTTGTGGCCGAACGCAGTATGGAACCGATCACACCGAATCCGGTGACGGCCAGCTTCAAGGTCCTACAGGCCGATGGCAAGACCCGGATAGTGATGACCTGCAGCTATGGACCGAGCGACCAGAGGTACGACTGGGATCTGGACCTGTACGTCATCGGCACCGACGGCAGCCAGGCCAAACTCGACCGGTGGCCCGCCGGCCCCGGCACCGAGCTGACGATCGACCGGACCATCGCCAAAACGCCGGATCAGATCCAGGCGGTGCAGATCCGCAAGGCGTCGACGGGCGAGACGCTGCTGTCCGGCACGGTCTGACACGCTTCGATCCCCCCGCCGAATTCGGCGGGGGGATCGCTTTCGGTGGTTCAGCGCTGGCCCTGCTTGCGGAAGACCGAGGTCGACCAGAAGTATCCGACCAGACCGAGACCGACGCACCAGGCGACGGAGATGATGCCGTTATTGCCGATCTCGGTGCCCATGAGCAGTCCGCGGATGGTTTCGGTGAGCGGGGTGAACGGCTGGTACTCGGCGAACTGACGCATGCCGACCGGCATGGTGTCGGTGCCGACCAGGCCGCTACCGAGGAACGGCAGCATGATCAGCGGGAAGGGCATATTGCTCGCGCTCTCCGGACTCGACGCGACCAGCCCCATACCGACCGCGAGCCAGGTGAGTGCGAAGACGAGCATGGCGAGCAGTCCGAATGCGGCGATCCACTCGACGACATTCGCCGACGGCCGGAAACCGACGAGCACCGCGACACCGACCATGGCGGCGATGCCGAGCAGGGCCTGGATCAATGCGCCGACCACATGTCCGGCGAGTATCGAGGACTGCGAAATCGCCATGGTGCGGAAGCGATTCACAATGCCCTTGGTGGTGTCGGTGCAGACCGAGACCGCCACCCCCGCGGTCATATAGGCCGGGATCATCAACAGCATGCCCGGGGTCAGGTAGTCGATATAGTTGCCGCCGGACGACTTCTCCAGTGCGCCACCGAAAACGAAGTCGAAGGTGAGCAGCAGGATGATCGGCATCAGGATGATGCTGAAGGTCATGCTGGGGTACCGCTTCGCATGAAGCAGGCTGCGCCGCAACATCGTTTTCGAGTCGGCGAGCGCGTAGGTCATGCTCATCGCACGGTCTCCTTTTCGGCGGTGGGATGTCCGGTGAGGGTGAGGAATACGTCGTCGAGAGTGGGCGTGTGCACCGAAAGTCCGGCGACCTCGATCTGCTCGTAGTCGAGCCGGTCGAGCACCGCGCGCAGCGATTTGACGCCGCCGTCGCTGGGGACCGCGAGGGTGAATTCCTCCTCGGCCGTGTCATCGACGACGCGCGCGTCCGGCCCCAATGCCGTTGCCGCGGCGGCCAGTCCGAGCTGATCGGCGAATTCCAGTCGGATATGTCCGCCGGGTACCCGCCGCTTCAATTCGGCGGCCGTGCCCTCGGCGACGATCCGGCCGTGATCGAGTACCGCGATCCGGTCGGCCAGTTGATCGGCCTCCTCGAGGTACTGGGTGGTGAGGAAGACGGTCACGCTGTAGTCGTCGACCAGCGTGCGGATCATTTCCCAGATTACCCGCCTACTGCGCGGATCCAGGCCGGTGGTCGGCTCGTCCAGGAAGATAATGCGCGGATCGCCGACCAGCGTCATGGCCAGATCCAGCCGCCGCACCATGCCGCCGGAGTAGGTGGCCGCGGTCTTGTCACCGGCCTCGACGAGGTCGAAGCGCTCCAGTAGTTCCGCGGCCAGGCGCTTGCTCTCGCGACGTGGCAGATGATGCAGATCGCCCATCAGGGCCAGGTTTTCGCGGCCGGTCAGCAATTCGTCGACCGCGGAGAACTGGCCGGTGACACCGATCGCGGTTCGCACGGCATCGGGTTCGGTGATCAGATCATGGCCGTCGACACGCACCTCACCCGCATCGGGACGCAGCAGCGTGGTGAGGATCTGCACGGTGGTGGTCTTGCCAGCACCGTTCGGGCCGAGCAGGGAGTAGATCGTGCCCTCCTGGACCGTGATGTCGATGCCGTCGAGCACCACGTGCTCACCGAACGATTTACGCAGGCCCTGCGCCGAAATGGCGGGGGCGCGATGACCGTTGGTCATGGTCTTCCTTTCGAGAATTTTGATAAAAGAATGCGAATGACAGCATGGGTTGCCCGCACCGCGCCCGAAGTCCGGTGCGGCGTTGTCCGAGGTGGTGTTCGGTTGGTATCGAGTTCGACTAGATGTCGAGCTCCTCGACGGGCGGACGGTCGGCGATCTGAGCCACCCGCTCGTAGAGCTTGTCCGGAATCTTTCCCTTCAATTCGCCGAGCGAATCGACGATCTCGAAAATGAAGTCGCCCCAGTCCTGGTCACCGACGCCGAGCATGCGCCGCCAGTTCGTCAGATCCTTGACCCAATTGGTGCTCTGCGGGTATTCGTCCCAGTTCGAATACTGGGCGTGCATGACGAACTTGCCCTTCCGACTGCGATACACCCGTACGTGCTCCATGCGCTCTTCATTCACGTCGCGGTGCTCGCCGAGCAGGGCGCCGGAGAAGCGAACTTGGCGCACGCCGTTGTGACCGACCCGCAGCACAACCTCGTCGTAGCCCTCCAGCCTGCCCTCTTCCAGCTCGATGAACCGCCGCAGTGCGGTGGTCACCGCCCCCGAGAGGTTGCCGCCGACCAACTCCTGCGCACGCTGGAACAGGGGCAGATCGTCATCGGCAACGTAGATCGTCTTGTTGGGCATGGACTCACTATACGTAGATGTATACGTACACACAAGCCGTGGCGGCTCACAAGAATCTGCCGAGCGCGTTGTGCGGGGAGTACATCGTGCGCGAGGTATTGAACCGCTGAGCAGTCCAACTCGTAGTTCACGTGTACGCGATGTGTGACCGAGCCCGTGCTCGGCCTCAGGCACACAGCCGGTCACTGCGAGAGGAGAACCGATGCCGAGCAGGGTCGTAGATTATCTGGTTCGAGCGGTTTCCACCCTTGGGGTGCGGCACATCTTCGGTGTCGACGGCGCGAATATCGAGGATCTATACGACGCGCTCTTCGATGCGCCATACGACGTCGCGGGAATCGTTGCCAAGCACGAGTTTTCGGCCGCCACCATGGCCGACGGCTATGCCCGCTCGACCGGCGGACTCGGCGTCGTCGCCGCCACCTCCGGCGGTGGCGCGATGAATCTCGTTGCCGGACTTGCCGAATCGTTCGCCTCCCGGGTGCCGGTGTTGGCGCTGGTCGGGCAGCCGCCGACCGCACTGGAGGGCAACGGCGCATTCCAGGACTCCAGTGGACTCGCGGGCACCATCGATGCGGCACGGATGTTCGGCGCGATCACCCAGTACTGCGCACGAGTGGACAGCGCCGCCGATCTACCCGACAAGTTGTCCAGGGCGGTCGAGGCCGCCCGGCGCGGCGGACCCGCAGTCCTGCTGCTGCCAAAGGACGTGCAGCAGAGCGATATCGGTGATGTCCCACCATTCCGATCGGCACCACAGACGCATCGACGCGATGAAAGCGGCCTGGCCCGGCTACGCGCGGCGCTGACCGCGGCGCGCACGGTCGGCAAGATCGTGATCATCGCGGGCGACCAGGTCGCGCGTGACGATGCCCGTGCCGAACTCGCTCGGCTGGCACGCACATTGGATGCGTCGGTGGGTGTCGCCCCGGATGCGAAGGACACCTACGACAATGCCGACCCGGCGTTCCGCGGTGTCGCCGGGAGTATGGGGCATCCGGAGCTGTCGGCGGCACTGCGCTCGGCGACCCTGTGCCTGATCGTCGGCACACCGATGCCGATCACCGCGCGCACCGGGTTGGACGAGCTGTTGGCCGACCGCACCGTCGCGCATATCGGTGTCGCCGCGCCGTACCTGTCCGCGATGCACGCCACGAGTACGGATCTAGCGCGGGATCTGGCCGAACTCGCGAATGAACTCACCAACGGTGTCGAAGACTCGAGTCATCCGTATCCTCCGCACGAACTGACTCCTTTGCGGGTACCCGAGTCCACCGGTCCCGGTCTGCGCTATCGCGAACTGGTTGCGACGATCGAGGCGTTATTGCCCGAGGGCACGGATGTTTTCGCCGATGCGGGCAATACCGGGGCCGCGGTGGTGCACCATTTGAGAGTGCCGCGCGGCGGCCGATTCGTGGTCGCGCTCGGCATGGGCGGGATGGGCTATGCGTTCGGCGCCGCAATAGGTTCGGCATTCGCACGGCGTCGCGGACCGTCCGGAATCAGACGCACCATTGTCGTCGCAGGTGACGGCGCATTTTACATGCACGGCATGGAATTGCACACCGCGATCGAACATCAGCTGCCGGTCATCTTCATCGTGCTCAACAACAACGCACACGCCATGTGCGTCACTCGCGAACAGCTCTATTACCAAGATCGCTACAGCTTCAACCGATTTCGGCCCACCAACCTGGGCGCGGGCATCGATGCCATGTTCCCTGAACTGTCCGCGTACTCCGTCCGTACTACCGCAGAGCTGGCCATCGCACTGGGGCGATGCGTCGAATCCGAAGGGCCGGCGTTCATCTCGGTCGACGTCGACCCCGACGAAGTCCCACCCTTCATCCCGTTTCTCGCGACATTGGAGAAGAAGCCGTGACAACAAGCGCCCTCCCCGCCCTCAGCGATATTCCGGAAGACGTAGTCCCCGGTGTGCTGCGGATCGAGAACTCCGATAAGGACGCAACCACGCCGATCATCATGGACATGCTGCGATCGGTGTATCCGCACGACCAAATCTTCGGCGAGTACTGTCCGGTACAGGCGTATATCGCCGCGCCGCCGGATGAGGTGTGGGAATACTTGGCCGATACCCGCAGCCTGGAGGAGTGGACTTATAGTCTGCGCGGCTTCGTCGAGACCGAGGAGCCGGGTCTGTGGCTGGCCTGGGACCGGCTCGGCCCGGGGACCAAGATCTTCACCCGCACCGTCGCGCACCGCGAGGGCATGACCGTCGATTACCACTGTGCCTGGGATCAGGGACAGCACCTGTGGATGATCTACCTGCTGCGGGTGATCGATGCCCAGTTGGTGTTCAACAAGCCGGGTTCGGTGGTGCTGTGGGTCAACTGCCATCACCCGTTCTACGACGAAAATCCCTATCCGGAAACGGCTCCCGATAAGCGCCCGGTGTGGGTGGGCGACTTCTGGGAGATGTTCTCCGCCGGGCACCAGCTCGAAATGGACAACCTCAAGGCGATCTGCGAATACCGTGCGGCAAACGGTCTTCCGATCAAGCCCGACTGGATGAAGTGAGGCCGCACCATGAACTTCTCCAATCCGAACACCGCTGGACTGCCGACGGTCAGCCTCGTCGATGTGGCGAGCTATCTGCCGGGTGAGCCGGTCGGCACCGAATACTTCACCCAGTACAGCCGATCCGATCGGATGGCCAAGAACGTCATGTTCCGCTCGCCCAAGGCGCGCCACCATGTGGCCAGGGACGAGACCGCTGTGGATATGGTCGAGCGCGCCGTCGCGCCGCTGATCGAACGCCATGGCGCACAGGCGATTACGGATATCGATGTACTGATCACACACACCCAGCTGCCGGACAATCCGGTGATGGGTTGCGGACCCGAGGTGGCCCGTCGCCTCGGGATGAAACCCGGTTTCGTCTACGACGTGCACAATGGCGGCTGTGCGGCCTTCGTGCACATGATGGCCATGGCCAGGATGATCCTGCAGACCACCGACGCCCGCACCGCGCTCATCGCGGCCACCCAGAACTGCGCGGGCCCGGTGTTCACCCAGACCGAAATCCGCAAGCTCGCCCAGGCCCCGGTGCCCGGTGACGCCTGCGGTGTCGGACTGCTCGTCAAGGATGATTCCGCGCCGATCCTGGACATCGAATGCCGCACCTATCCCGAATTCGCCGGGGATATGGAGTTCTCGACCAATGGCGAGCGCAAGTATTGGGAGCCGGGCGAGGGCGAGGGCTGCGTCAGCTTCACCGAATCGAAGATCACCAAGGTGTTCGCACGCGGCAATCGGCTGGTGCCGGAGGTGGCATTGACGGTGTGCGATCGGATCGGGGTGAAGGGCCGCGATATCGACACCTTCGTCACCAATCAGCCGAACCGGCTGTTCCTGCGCAACTGGCACGATGCGCTGGAACTGCCGCCGGAGCGGCACCCGGACACCTTCGATCAGTGCGGAAATCTGTTCGCCGCGGGTATCCCGGTCACGCTCGATACCGAGAATCGGGCGGGTCGGCTGCGCAACGGCTCGGTGGTGCTGCTATCGGCATTCGCGCACGCCGGTGATTTCGCCGGGGCCGCGGCCGTGCGCTGGGGTGCGGCGAGATGAGAGTGCGGGTGGCCGACGAATCTCGGCCCTCGCAACAGCATCGAAGTCAGCGGACGCAGGCGCGGTTCGATCTCAGCCTGAGCGAAAATCCGTTTCCGCCATTGCCTTCGGTACTCGTCGCCGTGAACAGCGTACTGGCGCAGGCCAATCGCTATCCGGAATTCCTGCCGCGTCGGCTGCCGAGGTTGATCGCGGGACACGTCGGGGTGCATTCGGATCAGGTGGTCGTCGGTTCCGGCGCGACCGGGGTGGTCATGCAGATCATCCAGGCATTGACCAAACCCGGTGACGGAATCGTCTACGGGGCACCGACTTTCGACGGCTATCCGATCATGGCCGAGATGGCCGATCTCGAGGTTGTTCCGGTGCCCCTGGATGCCGCGGGCAATCAGGATCTCTGGGCGATGACGAAGGCCATCGACAGGCGGACCGGTTTGGTGGTGGTCTGCCGTCCGCACAATCCGACCGGCACCGCGATCCCGGCCAGTGCGCTGGAGTCCTTCCTGTGCTCGGTACCGCGGCGGGTACCGGTCATCCTGGACGAGGCCTATGCCGAATTCCTCGGCCCCGCCGATCAGGTCGACACACTGGCGCTGCTGAATAGACATCCGAATCTGCTGGTCCTGCGCACCTTTTCGAAGGCATACGGACTGGCCGGGCTGCGCATCGGCTACACCTTCGGGCGCAGCGAGTTGATCAGCCGCGTCCGCAGGCTGCAGCTGCCGTTCGGGGTGGGTTCAGCGGCGGTGGCCGCGGTCGCCGCGTCCTACGCCGCCGAACCCGAATTGGCCGCGCGCATCCTGCGCATCACCACCGCACGCGAGACCCTGCGCAGTGCGTTGCTGCGTCGACACATCGCCGTGCCGCGCAGCTACGCCAACTTCCTGTACCTGCCGGGCCCCGGCGTAGCAACGGCGCTGCGCCGAGCCGGCATCGCGGCCAAGGCATACCCCGACGGCAGCGCGCGCATCGCCGTCGGAGACCCCGAGGCGGACAGCGCGGTGCTGCAGGCGCTGGAGTCACTGCGCTAGGTGGTGTTGGAGCGGCGGCGCTCACGGAACCTGTTTCCGTTGCGCCGCCGCCCCAACCCGAGATGCTCGACAGGCATCATGCAGGTTAGGGGCGAGGACCTTGCGGCTCGAGTGATCCGATACGTGCCGGTCCACGAACTTCTCGTGATCGCGCGGTGGTTCGATGGAGTGATGACGCCGTGGCGGAAGTTCCAGGTGAATTCGGCACCAGCGCGCGGGACCGCGAGTCGCGTGCTGTTCCGGTTCACGCTGGGGCGGCGCGAGGTCGTTGTTCGCCAGACTGTCATCGAGTCCAGTGGGACAAGCGGCTGGCACTACCACGACGGCACGCTGTTCGTGCTGGTTGCCCGCGGCACCCTCGACCATCCCGGTGGCGACTGTGTCCCGGTCACCTACCGGCGCGGCCGAATCTTCCGGGAGCCCAGCGGCCCGTCCTATCCCCATGTGGCACGCAATCTCGGGACGACCCCGGTGACCCTGTTCGTGCTGTACTCGAACCCCGTCGGTAGCCCGCTGTCACATCACGTCGACCCGCCTGAATGCGCCGACCAATAGCGTTCGAACCGACTTGTCCGGTGCTCGCAGCAGCAGCTGGCGCGCGATCGGATTGTCGTGGTATCTGACAGGTATCATGCAGGTTATGGCGATGACCTTGCGACTCGATGACGACGACGACCGCATGCTGACCGAGGAAGCCGCGCGCACCGGCCGCTCCAAGCAAGAGATCGCGAAGGAAGCGATACATCTGCATCTCACCGCGAACCAGGAAGTGTTCGAGGCGATGCTGGCCCGCACCATGAACCGGCACGCCGAATTGCAGGAACGGCTCGCGTGATCCGATATCTGACGGTCCACGAACTCCTACTGATCGCGCGGGCCGTGAACCGCGGTACCGACGCGATTCGGGATTACGGATTGCTCGCCTCTGCCGCCGCACGTCCGTCCACCACGGTGTTCGGCGTCGATCCGTATCCGGAATTGCTCGAAAAGGCCGCAGCATTGCTGCATTCGCTTGCTCGCAATCGTGCCCTGATCGACGGCAACAAACGCACCGCGTTCCTGGCGGCGGCCCTCATGCTCGAACGTAACGGAGTCATGCTGGCCGCCCTCCCGGACGAACAGGAGCCGATCATGATCGCCGTCGCAGTCGGGGACATGGACGTGCCGGAGATCGCCGAGCACCTCCGGAAATGGCGCGAATAGCAACGCACACGACGTCGCGACGGGGTCTGGTCGCGACCGCGTGTCAGTTGGTCGGGGCGCAGGCGTCGCGTAACGAGCACGCGCCGCAGGAGGAACCGCAGCCGCCGGTCTCTTGTGCGGGAACCAACGACTCGACCGCGCGAGCTGCGGCATTCGCGCCCGCGCCAAGGGTGAACAGTGCCACGGTGGCTGTCACCACCGCCACGATCAAAGCCGGGAAACCACCTGCGGCGAGTGCGACGAGACCGCCCGCGAAGAGTAGTGCGCCCGCGGCCAGGGAGGTGGGGGCGGCGACGCGGTTGGCGATGCGGAAGGTTTCCTCGTCGTGCAGTGCCGCCTCGGTGTGCACCCCGATGAAGCGGTTGCGTGGCAGCCGCCCGGTCAGTCCGAGCACGCCGGTTGCGATGGCAACCATGGCCAGCACGAACAGGGTGAGAGCGACGACGAACACCCAACGAGGCTAGCGCACCGCCGCGACGCCGAATCCAGCCCGCCCGATTTTCGGTGTATAAGCCCGGACGTTCTACCCTGATAGGCACATCTATGACGGGGATCGGCGAGAACAAGAAGGCAGGACCGTGGCGGACACTCGTGCAACCGAAAGCGATGTACCGGAGCACAGGTACAGCGCGGGCCTCGCCGGCCGCATCGAGCGCCGGTGGCAGCAGACCTGGGATGAGCGCGGGACCTTCCACGCGCCGAACCCGGTAGGCCCGCTCGCGGGTGCGACCCCGGCGGACAAGCTGTTCGTCCAGGACATGTTCCCGTACCCCTCCGGCGCGGGTCTGCATGTCGGGCATCCGCTCGGCTACATCGCCACCGACGTCTTCGCGCGCTATCACCGGATGCACGGCCGCAATGTGCTGCACGCGCTGGGCTATGACGCATTCGGTCTGCCCGCCGAACAGTACGCGGTGCAGACCGGTGCGCATCCGCGCCAGACCACCGAATCGAATATCGCCACCATGCAGCGTCAGCTGGACCGGCTGGGTCTCGGCCACGATCGTCGGCGGTCGTTCGCGACCACCGACCCGGAGTTCTACAAGTGGACGCAGTGGATCTTCCTGCGCATTTACAACGCTTGGTACGACCAGGATTTGGAACGCGCCCGGCCGATCGCGGAACTGCGGGCACAGTTCGATTCGGGTGCGCGCCCGACGCCCGACGGCCGCGATTGGCAGGATCTGACCGCGGCCGAACGCGCCGAGGTGCTGGACTCGTATCGCCTGGTGTACCAAACGGATTCGGTGGTCAACTGGTGTCCGGGGCTGGGCACGGTGCTGTCCAATGAAGAGGTCACCGCCGACGGTCGCAGTGAACGCGGCAACTTCCCGGTATTCCGGAAGCGGCTGTGGCAGTGGATGATGCGCATCACCGCCTACTCCGACCGACTGGTCGACGATCTGGACCATCTGGACTGGCCGGAGAACGTAAAGGCCATGCAGCGCAACTGGATCGGTCGATCCCGTGGCGCGCAGGTGAAATTCGACGCCGACGGTCAGCAGATCGAGGTCTTCACCACGCGGCCGGACACCCTGTTCGGTTCCACCTATGTGGTGCTGGCTCCCGAGCACGAGCTGGTCGACAGACTGACGGCGCAGGCCTGGCCCGCAGGCGTCGATCCGCGCTGGACCTTCGAGGATGCCGGTGATCCTCGGGAAGCCGTTGCCGGGTACCGCAAGGCGATCGCGGCCAAATCGGATCTGGAGCGTCAGGAGAACAAGGAGAAGTCCGGCGTATTCCTGGGTTCCTATGCGACGAACCCGGTGAACGGCGCTCAGGTACCGATCTTCATCGCCGACTACGTGCTGGCCGGTTACGGCACCGGCGCGATCATGGCGGTGCCCGGGCACGATCAGCGCGACTGGGAGTTCGCCTCGGTCTTCGGTCTGCCGATTGTGGAAGTCATTTCCGGCGGGGATATTTCGGCCGCGGCCTACTCCGGTGACGGCGCGCTGGTGAACTCCGATTACCTGAACGGCCTGTCCATCGAGGAGGCCAAGGCCACGGTGATCGCCCGGCTGGAGGCCGACGGCCACGGCAAGGGCACCGTGCAGTACAAGCTGCGCGACTGGCTGTTCGCCCGCCAGCGCTACTGGGGTGAGCCGTTCCCGATCGTCTACGACGAGGACGGCGCACCGCACGCGCTGCCGGAATCCATGCTGCCGGTCGAACTTCCGGAGCTGGACGATTTCGCGCCGGTCACCTTCGATCCGAACGATGCCGACTCCGAACCGTCGCCGCCGCTGGCCAAGGCCATCGACTGGGTGAATGTCGAGCTGGATCTGGGCGATGGACCCAAGCAGTACCGCCGCGATACCAACGTCATGCCGAACTGGGCGGGCAGCTCCTGGTACCAGCTGCGCTACGCGGACCCGACGAATGCGGACGCGTTCTGCGCCAAGGAGAACGAGCAGTACTGGCTGGGCCCGCGCACCGCGGAGCACGGCCCCAACGATCCGGGCGGTGTCGACCTGTACGTCGGCGGTGTCGAACATGCGGTGCTGCACCTGCTGTACTCCCGGTTCTGGCAGAAGGTGCTGTTCGATCTGGGCGATGTGAGCAGTTCCGAGCCGTACCGTCGCCTGTTCAACCAGGGCTACATCCAGGCGCACGCCTACACCGACGCGCGCGGTGCGTATCTGCCCGCCGCCGAGATCATCGAGCGCGACGGCAAGCACTACTTCCCCGATCCCACGACCGGCATCGAGATCGAGGCGTTCCAGGAGTACGGCAAGATCGGCAAGTCGCTGAAGAACGCCATCTCGCCGGACGAGATGTGCGATATGTACGGCGCCGACACCTTCCGCTTCTACGAAATGTCGATGGGGCCGCTGGATACCTCGCGGCCATGGGCGACCAAGGATGTCGTCGGGGCGCACCGGTTCCTGCAGCGGGTCTGGCGACTGGTAGTCGACGAGGAGTCCGGCGCGATCCGGGTCACCGATGCGACGCCGTCGCAGGAGACGCTGCGTCTGCTGCACAAGACGATCGCGGGTGTAGACGACGATTACGCCGCACTGCGCGATAACACCGCGGGCGCCAAACTGATCGAGCTGACCAACCATCTGACCAAGAGCTACCCCGGCGGTGCACCGCGCGAGGTGGTGGAGCCGGTGGTGCTGATGCTGGCGCCGATGGCACCGCATATCGCCGAGGAACTGTGGGAACGGCTGGGACACAAGCAATCCCTGGCGCACGGTCCGTTCCCGGTGGCGGATCCGGCCCTGCTGGTCGATGAGTCGGTGGAGTATCCGATTCAGGTGAACGGCAAGGTGCGCAGCCGAATTCAGGTGCGCGCCGACGCCGATAACGCGACCATCGAGGCGACCGCGCTGGCCGATGAGAAGATCGCGGCCGTGCTGGGCGGGAATGCGCCGCGCAAGCTGATCGTGGTGCCGGGGCGGCTCGTCAATATCGTCGCGTAGGCGATAGAACCACCGCCGCGCACGGATTTACCCAGCATTTCGTGCGCGGCGCAGGTCCGTCAGTGTGGTGGCAGCAGGACACGATCGTATGGCGTGCCATCGACACCGAAGTTGTTCCACAGAAGTGACTTCGCCAACTTTCGTGCCGCGATGACTCCCGGCGCCAGCTATACCGCAATCATTCGGACCCGGTTACCACACAGCCGCCACATATCGTCGATATCGGATGTCACGATGGCGACCGGGCCAGGCTGACGCAGCGCCATTTCGGCGAGAGTCGCATCTATGGCGTACTTGTGGCCGTGCGGACCCGCCTGTTTCAGGAGTTCGGCGGCGGCCGTCGCGGCGGCCTGGTCCACCGGCCCGACGCGCACCCGGGACAGTGTCCATTGCAGTCGAGGCATATTCACCTTCGCATGGCTCACCTCGACAATCGTGTTGGCTCCGACTACCAGATCCGCGCCCATCTGGTGCAGCACCTGAATCTTCGCCAGCATCCCGCGATCCTGCCCCACCCACAGCGCGATTCCTCGACTGTCGAATACGACGGTCTCGAAGCGTTCTGTCACGCAGCGCTCGTCCTGGCATCGCCGCCGAATATTTCATCGCGAGCATTGGCGAGCTCTTGGTCGGTGAAGGCACCGTGCTTCTCCTGATACCCGCGCAGATCATCCGCGAGTAGTTCGTGGCGGAGTTGACGCGCCACCGCAGCCGCGATGTAGCCGGAGACGTTGTCGGTCCGCTGACGCAACTCCGCGACCTGCTCAGCTGGCAGGGTCACGGTGATCCTCTGGGTCGACGACATGACATAGGCACACCGCGATATGCAGGATCAGAACGGCCGGAGCACGATCTCGGTCGGATGGCCGTCGCGCGGTGTATCGATGGCCGAGCGCACGGTCCCCGCGACCGTCTGCGGACTCAGGAATTCCTCGGCGCGATACTCGCGCCCCTCACCCGCGATGATCTCGCGCTGCATATCGGTATCGATGCGGCCGGGATGGATCGAGGTCACCCGCAGCGTCGGTTCCTCCAACCGCAGCGCGTCACCGAACGCGCGCAATCCGAACTTGCTCGCCGCATAGGAGGCCCAGCCCGCATTCGCCCGCAAACCGGCGCCCGAATTGATCAGCACCACATGACCGTTGGCCGCACGCAGCGCGGACAGTAACAGTCTGGTCAGCTCGGCGACCGCAACCACGTTGGCTTCCAAGGTATTTCGCCACTGTTGCACCGAAGAATCAGCGATCGAACCCAGGTCGGCGATACCGGCATTGTGTACCAACACATCCAGGCGCTGAATCGACGAAACCGCTTCCGCCACTGCGGAATAGTCGGTCAACTCGACCGGCCATCCGGTGGCCCCGGGTAGTTCGCCTAATATCGCGCGCAGCGCCTCGGCCGAGCGGGCGCCGAGCAGCAGATCGTGGGTCGGTGCGAGTTCGCGGGCGATCGCGGCACCGAGCCCGCGGCTGGCACCGGTGATCAGCGCGGTCGGCTTCGGTGTGCTGGTCACGGCGGAGGTCATGCAGTCACCGTATCGGCCACCGAAACGGGCAGTAGCAATACCCGCGCGCGCGGCGATGGATGCATAAAGCGAATAAATGGAATTCACGGACGGGGCATGCAGAGTGAGATCCAGCGCACACCAGCTGGCCACCAGGGCGCACCAGGACGAGACACGAGTCACTGAACGGGCGTACTTGCGGGTGTCATCGCAAAATAGGGGGATGGCACACCCAGGTTTCACCCCAACACAGCTCGCGGCTCGCGCCGCCTATCTGCTACGGGGCAATGATCTGGGCACCATGACCACTGCCGCGCCCCGGCTGTACCCGCACATGTGGAGTTGGGACGCCGCCTTCGTGGCGGTCGGGCTCGCCCCGCTGAGCGTCGAGCGCGCTGTCATCGAACTGGACACCCTGCTCTCGGCGCAGTGGAAGAACGGGATGATTCCGCACATCGTCTTCGCCAATGGCGTGGACGGTTACTTCCCCGGCCCGGCCCGCTGGGAGTGCAAGAGGCTGGCCGCCAACGCCCCCGACGGTCCGGACACCTCCGGCATCACCCAGCCGCCTGTGCACGCCATCGCGGTGCAGCGCATCCTCGACCATTCCCGCCGTCACGGCCGCAGCACCAGGGCGGTGGCCGAGGAATTCCTGAATCGGCGCTGGCCGGATCTGGTGCGCTGGCATCGCTGGCTGGCCCATGCCCGCGACCCCAAGGAGAGCGGCCGGATCACGCTGTACCACGGCTGGGAATCCGGAATGGACAATTCGCCGCGCTGGGATCGGGCCTATGCGAATGTGACGCCCGGCGATCTGCCGCCGTATCAGCGCGAGGATCTGCTGGTCGTCTCGGATCCGTCGCAGCGGCCGAGCGATCGCGAATACGACCGTTATCTGTGGCTGGTCGAGCAGATGCGCCGCGCCGGATACGACGACTACCAGCTCGCCTCGACGATGAGCTTCGCGGTGGAGGATGTCTTCGTCACCGCCATCTTCGCGTTGGCGTGTGAGGTTCTGGCCAATATCGGCGAGGAGTACAAGCAGCCCCATGCCGATGTCCGCGAACTGCATTCGTGGGCGGATCGGTTCCGCGCGGGGGTGGTCGCGACCACCGATGCCCGCACGGGTGCGGCCAGGGATTTCGACGTGCGACTCGCGCGCTGGATCAGTACCGAAACCCTCTCGATGTTCGCCCCACTGCTGTGCGGCGGCCTGCCCCGCGACACCGAACGCAGCCTATTGCGCCTGTTCGAGGGACCGCGCTTCTGCGGCCACCCGGATCTGCGCTATGCCTTGCCGCCGTCCACCTCACCGGTCTCCAAGGACTTCCGCTCCCGCGAATACTGGCGTGGCCCGGTCTGGCCGGTGATGAGCTGGCTGTTCTCCTGGGTCTTCGCCCGCCGCGGCTGGGCCGAACGATCCTTCATGCTGCGCGCCGAAGGTCTGCGCCAAGCCAGCGACGGCAGCTTCGCCGAATACTACGAACCATTCACCGGCGAACCCCTCGGCAGCATGCAGCAGTCCTGGACCGCGGCCTCGGTCCTGGACTGGCTCGGCTAACGCATCCGGAACCGTTGGGGCCGCTGCTGATGTGAGCGGCGCAAGCGAGCAGTGAGTGAATACTGCGCAACTGTCACACATGTAACACTGGTCACACGAGTCCGTTGTCGCTATCGTCGAACAGCATGGATAGCACTCGCTGGAGATCCACTCGCACTGTGGCGTTGTCCGCGATCACGCTGGGCAGCATCCTGATGGCTACCTCGACGGGCACGGCAGTGGCCGAACCGAGCGGGCCCGATGTGTCGTCGTGGCAGCATGTCGACGGCCGGTTCATCGACTGGTTCGCGGTGCGCGGGGCGGGGCACGCTTTCGCCATGGTGAAGGCGACGGAGGGCGTGAATTACATCAATCCGTATTTCGTGCCGGACAGCCTTCTGATGCGGACGGCGGGAGTCGCGCGCGGGACGTATCACTACGCGCGACCGAACCTGCTGCCCGAGCCGCAGGCGGCGCTGTACGCGGCGGTCGTACTCGGACAGAACGGGCCGCTGGATCTGCCGCCGGTGCTCGATCTGGAGAATGCGGGCGGACTCGATCCGGCCGGGCTGATCAACTGGACGCATCGGTATCTGAATACCGTGCGGGCCCTGACCGGACGGGTGCCGATTATCTACACCTATCCCAATTTCTGGAAGACGGCCATGGCGAATACCAATGAATTCACCAGGTATCCGCTCTGGATCGCCGACTATCGCGGAAACGAACAACCCGAAGTACCGGGCGGCTGGCCGACCTGGACGTTCTGGCAGACCACCGACAGCGGCCGCATTCCCGGTATCGCGGGTGGCACCGATGTCAACGTATACAGCGGCGCCCAAGGCGATTTCGCGCGCTACGCCAATATGGACTGAACACAGCACGAAACCGCTACTCCCTGCAGGTTCGAGTAGCGGTTTCGTGTGTTGCGCGGGGAATCGACTGGGCCTACCCACCCCGCCGGCTGCCGCCCCTAGGTGCCGATTCGCCCGCCACCCTTCTTCCACACCGAGACAACGGCGGGTCTGGGCAGACTATCGCCCCCATCGGGCCAATGCGAGGCGGGCTTGTCCGCGGTCGCGTCGTCGCGCTCGCCCGGATGCTGGACACAAACGGTAACCCGCTGCTCCGATACGGTCGGACCGCAGGTCTCCGCGCCGAACGGGACAGTCAGGAATTGTTTGGTCTCACCGCGATTCGGACCGTCGAGCACCACCGAGAACAGTCCGTCATTGGCGCCGTTGGCGCGCGAGGCATCGGTGGAGATCCACAGATTGCCGTAATCGTCGAAGGCGAGATTGTCCGGTGCCGCGATCGGGCTGACCTTGGCCTTATCGAAACCGGCGAAGTAGGTGTCGGTGGTCTTCGGGTCACCGCACAGCATGAGGATATTCCAGGTGAAGGTGGTGCCCGCGTGATCGTCGTCCAGTTCGAGCACCTGCCCGAATTTATTGATATTGCGTGGATTCACCTCATCGATGGCGGGCTTGCCCTGCGCGCCGCGCTGCTCGTTGTAGGTCAGCGCGACATAGACCTTGCCGGACTTGGGATTCGCCTCGAAATCCTCGGGACGGTCCATCTTGGTCGCGCCGACCCTATCGGCAGCCAACCGGGTGAATACCGAAACCTCTTCGGCGGTGAAGCCGTCCACCTTCGAGGTTGCCGTACCGTCCGCACCGGTGACCAGCAGCGGAATCCATTGGCCGGTACCGGTGAAGCCCTTATCCGAGGGCACCGTGCCATTGCCGTCGATCTTGTCCGGGTGATCGCCGGTGAATTTCGCGACGTACAGCGTGCCCGCGTCCAGAATCGTCAGGTTGTGCCGCATGCTCGCCTGACCGTTGCCGGACTGCACCTTTCGCGACGAGACGAACTTGTACATGTAGTCGAAGCGCTCGTCATCGCCCATATAGGCGACAACAGTGCCATCCGCGGCGACGTGAATGGTCGCGGCCTCGTGCTTGAACCGGCCGAGCGCGGTGTGCTTGATCGGCGCGGCCGAGGCGTCCCACGGATTCACCTCGATGACCCAGCCGAATCGGTTGGCCTCATTGGGTTCCTTCGCCAGATCGAAGCGCGCCTCGTGCCGCTCCCACTTGCGCTCGGAGGCGCCGTTCGGGAAGCCGTAGCGCTTGAGCCTTGCCTTGGCGGCCTCGTCGGTGACCTGATCGCCGTTGGCGAAGTACTGGTTGATGTTCTCTTCACCGGAAAGTACCGTGCCCCAGGGCGTCAGGCCGCCGGAGCAATTGTTCAGGGTGCCGAGCACCTTGGCGCCGGACGGGTCGGCGCTCGTCTTCAGGAAGGTGCTGCCCGCGGCGGGGCCGGTCACCGTGAACTCGGTGGTGCCGGTAATGCGACGGTTGTACTTGCCGAATTCCGGTGTCAGCTTGCCGGTTCCGGAATCGCCCTTGACCTGGACCACCGAAAGACCGTGCGCGGCAATGGCGGTCTGATAGTGCTCGAGTGCGGGCTGTTCCTTGTTGTAACCCTTGAACATCTGCGGTTCGGTGGTGTACTCGTGATTCACCACCAGCAGGTAGGTATTCGCCTGGCCTTCGATGGGCAGTATTGCGGCGAAGTCGTTGTTGAAGCCGAACTGTTCGGCCTGCGCGGCCGCGGATTGGGCGTTGGCATCGAACTTCGGCGCGTCGGCGAATAGCGGGTCGCCCCAGCGGATCACGACATTGTGTTCGTAACCTTCCGGAATGACCAGTGCGTCATCGGAATTCGCCGCGACCGGTGCGAAGTTGGTACCAACCGGCACACCGTCGACCAGCGAGCCGCCCGTCGCCAATTCGACCTTGTCGTCATCACCGCAGGCCGCGAGCACACTGGCCGCGCCGACCGCGACCACCACCCCCGCACTGCCCTTCAACATGCCGCGCCGCGTCAGCGCCGCGCGCACCATATCGCCGAAGTATTCGTTCTCGGAGGTGTTCGGAACCTCGTGGAAGCAGGCGTTACCGCATTTGTACTGACAGGTGATGGCCGAGCGCTTCGGCTGGCCGTCCCGCTTCACGAACAGGGCAAGGGGCTTCGGTGTCACGACGAACTCCTGACTTTTGCTGACGGGCGCACGCTAAGCCGCTCAGGCGATCCACAGGAAACAGTCAGATGAACGTCCGACCAATTAGGTAACCCTCATTTGTGAAGCTACCGGAAAGCACGCGCCCGCTATCCTTACACCGACCGGCCGCTACCGCTTTTACCTGGTCGAATAGCCAATGTTCGGCCTAGCCGCGTATCGCGCTACTCATGCGCAACTCTCCTTCCAGGAGGAGTATCGGTACAAGGACATGAGGACCGATCCAGGAGTAGTGCGATGTCTTTATCCAGAGGAAGATCCCAGCTCAGCCCGCAGGCGCTGGACTATCTCGATTCGATTCTCGCGGGCGCGGTGGCCGAGGCCCGCGCCGTACTCGTCGACCACGACGGCACGGGTGAAGTGGGCGACGGTGGCTGCAACAGGTGTACCCACCCCACTTGTGTCGGCTTCATCCCGAGCGGTGGCGCGGTCTGCAAGCGTCCCACCTGCCAGCACAGCTTCTTCAGCCACCGCGTCTTCTGACGCACAAACAAATATTGCTCCCGTTCCTGGTGAACGAGAGCAACATTCGGTGCCGGGGCTACGCATTGACTTGCAGTGCGATCACGACCTCTTGTTCGTTCTCCGGCAGATAGTGGACCTGGATGATGCGACCGACCTGCACTTGGGCCACGCTGGCGGGCGGCAGGAACTTGTCCACACTCGTAGTGAAAGTCGTTCCGTCGGGCCGGGTCACGACCAGGCCGAGCTCGATCTTGGAATACCCGTTGCGAATCTCGCCGGGCACCGAAAGCGACTGCACGACGGCCTGAGCGGTAATGCCGCGCTCGGCGATATCGAGTTTGGCCTTGGTGGTGAAGCCCTTTCGGATCATGGATTCGTTCATGGCGCGCTGAGCTGCCGACATATCGCCGGAGCGGTCGACCTCGACCTTGTCGGTGCGATCGGGCAGATAGCGCACCGGCAGCACAACACCGGGCTGTAGTAGGGCGAGTTCGGTGAGCGGAACGATCATTTTGGCGTGCGAGTCGAAGATCTTGCCGTCGCCGCCCTCGACGCTGAAGTCGATGCGGATCTGCGGCTGATCATTGACGGTCAGACCGGTCTGCCGGAAGGACTTGATGGTGCCGATACCGACCGAACCATCGCGGAAAGCCGAGCTGTTGTTGCCGGTGAAGGCCGCCAGGATGCCCGCGCCGGTAAAGGCGAAGACGATCGGGACGATGGTCAGGGCGATGATCGGGAGCGCCATCTGCGGTCCGACCCAGGCGAGCGTGCCGTCGTCGAAGGGGCCATAGCTGGTGTAGGTGAGGCCGTGCCAGAGGTAGTAGCCGATCGAGAGGACGAGGAACGCGGCGGCGAGCGAGCGGGCGATGTTTTTCATGGTTTTCCCTTGGGTGTGAAGAGGTTTGCCCCGCTCACGCCCCTCATATCAAGGGGCGTGAGCGAGCGAAGGGTCAGCCGCCGACCACGGTCGAGCAGGCGAAGGTGATGTCGAATTTCGAGCTTTTCGGGCTTGCGGTCGGATTGGTGAGGTCGGGTGCGCCGACGCCCTCACCGCTGACCTTGTAGGTGTTGCCGTCCTTGACGACCTTGGCCGAACCGCCGGGCATGCCGTTGCCGAAGCCGAGGGCATAGGGCAGGCCGTTCGCGCCGCCCTTGCTGCCCGCGACCGCGACAGCCTGGACGTTGTCGGAGCCGGTGATGGAGGCGCTGACACTCAGCGTGCCGTAGGTGGCGTTATTGGTGTCGCTGAGCGCGAGGGCGAGAGTGCCGCCCTGCTTGGCGCAGGTGGTCTCGAACTTGCCGTCGAGCGCCTTGCCGTCGACCGAGGCGCTCGACTTGCCCGATGCCGGCGCCGGGGCGGCCGAGGTGGCCGGATTGGCCGAGGTGGTCGGCGAGCTGCCCGAGTCGTCGCTGCATCCGGTAACGAAGAGGGCCAAAACGGCGGCCGAGGCGGTGAGAGCGGCGGCGGAGATGCGGACCGGCTTGCTGTTCATGATCTGTTCCTTTTGCTTCGTTCGGCTCCGGTGTTGGGCCGATACGAGAAAGGTAGGAATCGAACGCGCCCTACCGATCCCAGGTTTTTCGGAGTCTGAAACACGCAAAGTTCCGTTAACCTGGTCGAATGCGACGGCCGCGCGCGATGGTGCTGGACGAGGTTTGGCGCCGACTCGAGGGCGTCGAACCGCTCAGTGGACCGCACGGTGGGCCGCTGCGACGAACCGTGAAGCTCATCCTGGATCCGCTTGTCATTCGCCCGGTACAGCATCCGCTGTGCGCGGGCCCGATCCTGACCGCCGACGGTGCGGTCCTGCTCGCCACCCGAATCCATGCCGCCGCTGACGTGCTGCGCGCGACGGCAGCGTGGTTTTCGCTGCTCAAACAGGTCCGGCGGACGCTGCGGATCACCGAGGGCAATCCGCAGGATCTGTATTTCCAGCGTGCCTTCGAACTGGCCACCACCTCGGGTATGCCGGATCCGGACCGGGACCGGGCGACCGCCGAGGCGACACTGCGCGACGTGCACGAATTCGCGGCGGGCCGCACGACGCAAGCGCTCAAGGAGTACATGACCGCGAGTGCGCGGACTGCCGAACTCGGGTCGTTGATAGATATCGCATGGGGACGGCGACCGTTGGGCGGACCGACCGGCGAGCACGCCGAACTGTTCGCGGCGCTGCTCGATACATCCGCGGCACGCGACGGTCGCAGCGCCGACGGGCAGCGGACATTCGATGAGCTGGTCGCCGCCCGCGCCGGGACGCACGGCGGAATCCGACTATGGGACAACAGCTTCGAACCGACCGCACATCAACTCGGGTTGACCGCGGTGCCGGTTGCGCAGCCACCGGAGCTCGGTTCATCGGCCTCGAAGGCCAGCCTCGGGCTGCCGTTCGATCGCACTATCTACGAACGCGTATTCACCGTGCTGCAGGCGTCGAGTGACCGGGCCGAACTGCCGCCCATTCCGGAATTGGTGACCACGGAGATCGCCCGAAGTTGTTCGCCCTGGGCACTTTTGGATGAATCTCTGCGGGTCGCGGCGACGGCGGGGGCCGCGCTTGCGCTCGGGTTGCGACCGATCGCATTGCATGGCACGCAGTCGGCGGCGGCCGAAACCGCGGCACATCGGGTGATCAATAGCCGCTGGCAGCGGGAGGCATACGTGCTGCAGGCGCGGCGGCTCGCGGTGCGCACCGATGTCGAAATGCCCAGTGGCCCATTGACGGCTATTGCCACCGAACTGCGCACGCCGTGGCGGCCCTATTTGCGGCGACTGTGGGTGCGCCTGCACGGACGCGATGTCAGGGAGTTCGGCGTCTATGAGCCGGACGAGCTGTGGGATCTGCTCGATGGTGTGGCGCGCTCGGTCATGCTGGACCATCGCATGCGGGTCAAACAGGCACTGAGTGTGAGGTCCCTTGTCACCGAGCCGGATCCGGCGGAATCGAGGGCGAGCTGATGAGTGCGACCGTGCGGATCGAACCGGGCGGGGACGGAATCTGGATCATCGCGCCCGAGGGCGCGCCTACGGTGTTGGACGATGCCGTGGCAATAGACGTGCTGGTGCTCGAGGTGCTCGGCGGTCATCTGTCCTGGAGTCTGCTTGCCGGACAGACAATCCCGGCCGCGGTGATTGATGATGTCGAGCTCGCTCAGGACTGGCTGTGGGCGGTGTACGGCGAGCGGATCGCCGTTGCCATTGCCGACACTGAGAGCGGCGAAACCGAATTCGCCGACGTGGCCGAACCCGCGGTACCGGATCTGGTGGCCGCCGCCTGGCGGCTCGGGTTCGCTTATTGGGCGGCGCGCTGGTGGCCCGCATCGACGATCGACGGCATCACGCCGCTCGACGACCAGCTGCTCGACCAGGAAATCACCGCATTGCGCGCGGAGTGCGAAATGCTCATCGATGACGATGAGCAGGCGCCCGACCACGAGACAGCACCCACGGATATTGCCGCCTCAGCCGGAATATCCGCTCGTGCAGAAGATTACGCGCTCGCTGCGGGTGGCGGATCCGGCGACCGTACGACCGGGGCGCTGTCGATCGGTCGAGGCACCGGTGGATGGGACTGGCGGCGGTGCCCACCGGGGGTTGTCGACGCCTCCGAGCGGGCGGTGTCTTGGGAATCGACACGAAATTCGGGCACCACGACGGTCCGCGTTACCGCGGTTGCCGCGCCCCAACTCGGTTCGGCCGCACCGGCACACCTGCGCCCGCGTGCGTTCATCACCACGCCCGTCGGTACCGCGGAAGCCGAGCTGAACCTGATCGGCGATCTGTGGACCGGCGCGGCCACCACGCCCTCGGATTCCGTCTCGACGGTGGATGTCTATGTGCCCGGTGTCGGCGCACCCGGTGCACCCGAGTTGAGCGGTCCGGAGATCCGGCGACAGATTCGTGAGTTCGCGGCCGCCCGATTGCGACGGGCGACCGTGGCAGACGATGCCGTCGACGCGCCCCTGCTGGCCGAAATCGCGGCCGCCGCATCTGATTCGGACTTCTGATGCCCGCCGATGACGGTCGCGAACTGCTCGCCGATGGAGCGGCCGCCTATCAGCGTGGCGATGTCGCCGAGGCCAGGCGGCTGTTCGAGGAAATCGCCCGGACGAGCACGGATGGCTTGCGGATCAGCGCGCTGGTCAATGCCGCGAGCATGTGTGATGAACTGGGCGATCATGCCGGGGCGATCGTCATGTTTCGCGAGGCGCTCGCGGAAATGCCCGCGGACGCGATCGAAAAGCGGTCCGCCGCACTGATCAACCTCTCCCAGGCGCTGCAGCACGTCGGCGATCTCGACGGTGCGCAGGAGGCGCTGGAGCAGGCGCGGGCGCTGCTCGCCGAACACGATGACGAGAGTATGCAGCGGGTGGCCTGTCTACTTTCGCTGACCGCAGTGGCATTTCATCGCCAGCGCTGGGCTTATGCCATCGAACTCGCCACCGAATCCCTGGATGCGGCAGTGCGTTTCGCTCCGCACCTGACCGGACATCCGCTTTCTACGCTCGGCGGTATCTACTTCGAGACCGGACGGCGCGAACTCGCCGTCGACTTCATGGGACAGGCGTTGGCCGCCTTCGATGCCGCCGGTGATCGCAATGCCGTCGCCGAAACGGAACAGAATCTGGCCGTCATGTACGTCAGGTTGGATCGGTTCGACGAGGCGGAACAGCCGTTGCGTTCCAGCCAGGAGTACTTCGAGCGTGCCGAACTCGGATATCGGGCGGGCGTCGGGCTGAAGACCATGGGCTTTCTCGCCGAGGGTCGTGGCGATACCGCTGCGGCGCATCAGCTCTATCGCCGCAGCCTCGACTATTTCCTTGCGTCCGGTGCGGTGCTCGATGCCGCCGATGTGCGAGTTCGTCTGGCGACCGTGGCGTACTGGAACGGGCAATACGACGAGGGGGAAGCCCTCATCGGTGCGGCGTTCGCCGCCTATGCCGAGCGCGGTCTCGGATTGCACTGTGCCCAAATCGATTTCTGGCATGCCGCGCTGTTGGAGTCGGTGATCGAGGCGGCCGAAAAGCCGGATGCCGAGCTATTGGGGCGGGCGGTCGATCTCGCGGTGTCGTCGGCGCTGGCCATCGACGCCGTGCGATACACCCTGCCCAATGGCAATCAGCGCGAGAAATGGAATCGCCAGATCGCCGATCCGGCAATGCGGATGGCATTTCGGTTCGCCTATCTGTCCGGCAATGGTCCGCTGATCGTGGACCTCATCGAAACACAATGCGCGGGTACGACATTGGATATCGCCAGATCCGCGGTGGCTGCGCCGCCGCGCCTGCCGCTCGAATTATTCGATCCACCGGCTGCGGTGGCGCAGCCCACGGTGCAGGTCGGGACCGGGTCGCAGAGTGGGTCGGCACCGCAGCTGGGCACAGCTCTGGCCTCGGTCGCGGCGAGCGCGGGGCTGCCGGTGGCGCCGCCGCCGCTAGTGGCCGTCGCACCGGACGGACATATCGCATTGGGCGCGTATATCGAGGCCGCCGAGCGGCGGTACGGGCATTCGGTACGGGACAGCCGGGTGTTGCCCGCATGACCATTTCCGAACAACCGACCGTCATTGTTCGGATGGCGGATGCCGGCGATCTGTACATGTCGTGGCGCTGGTTGGGCGATGAATACGCCCAGGGTGCGAGCATGCTGCCCGGGGATGCGATCACCGATGCCGTCGAGCAGCTCGTGCGGGCGCTGCCGAATCCGGCGGTGCCCGGGGGGCTCGAACGCGCGATGACCACCGGCACATTCGCCTCCTATGATGCGGAATATCTTGTTGCGCAGTCACTTTCGCGCGCCTTGTTGCCCTATGGTCTTGCCGCACAGTTGTACGACCTGCATGTACGCGGTGTACGCCCACATATTCGGCTGCAACCCTCGCCCCGGGTAGCTCAGATCCCCTGGGAAATCATCGCTCCCGATCCCGAGCTGCGGCTGGTGGATATCGCCGATGTCAGCCTGCTCGCCCCGGCCAGCATTGTGCACGGTCCGGACCGCACGGCCCGGGCTTGGTCCGAGACGGGCTCCTTGCCAGTGGTGGCGGTACTGGACCCACGCGTTCCCGGGTTCCGCGCCGATTCCGCGCTCGGCTCCGTCCTCGGCCGAATGGACCCGAAAGCCCCACTCGCGCAACGGGTTGCCGCGTATTCCCGCGAAGGCAGACTATTGCCCACGGTCGACGATCCGATCGACGCATTCCGCCGCACCGATATCGATCGACGCTGGTTGAGCGCAGCGCTGCGCGGCGGTGCCAGCCGCCTGACCTATGTGGGACATGTGACCGCCGCGGCCCCCGAATCCGGCCAGAGCGAAGCCTCCGAACTACACCTGGCCTGCGATGCCGAATCCATCGGCTTCGCCACTCCCATCCGAGCCCACCGCCCCCTCTCGGCCAAGGACCTACTACTCGGCACCCACACCCTGACTACCGAACCCGTTGCCGGACCTCAACTCTGGCCCATTCCGAGCCGAGTCGCCTTGATCGCCTGCGAAAGCGGCGGCGATATGCGCTTCAGCGAGGCCCTCGGCCTGGTCGCCGCCATGATCAACGGCGGCGCCGAACTGGTCACCGCCAGCCGCTGGCCCCTGCCCACCGACCTGGCCTTCCAACGCCTCGCCGGCGCACCCCCCGAAGCCCACCCCCTCCAAGACGCCATCTGCGCCATCGACGCCGCCCACGAACACCCGGACCCGGTGACCGCCCTCGCCAACTGGCAACGCTCTCGCCTCACCGCCTGGCGCACCACCCGCGCCATCGAACACTCCCCCCTCCTCTGGTCCGCCTTCGCCACCGTCCGCACCTGACGGCCGGACGGCCGGTTATGCGTCGGATCGCTTCGACACGACGACCCGCCGAAAAAATCTACAGCGGCAACAGTAGACATTCCACGCAGTGTGCGGTAACTTCTGTGACGTCGGAAGAGAAGGAAGTATCCAAACGGCACGGGAGATGATGAACTGCCCGTGATGGTAAGACGGCGGACGCGGACGCAGGACCAGCAGGTACGACGGTCCCACCGCTCGCCGGGCAGGAAGATGAAGTTGCACGGAAAGATGAAGTAATCCCGTGAGTAGAGAGGAGGCATTGCCCGTCGGGTCACCCGCGAAGATATGCAGTTGGGGTGATCGCCGACGTCTCGGTTACATGTCGGAAGACGAAGTAATTCCCCCTTTCAGTGCCCCGGCGCCGCAGGCGCCGGGGCACTTCGGCGTATGGAGGCATCACGATTTCTGAACCAACGACCGCGAACGAGAAGTTCGACGATGACGACTACCCCGCTTACACCATGGGCCGGGCCGCGGATTTGCTCGGCACCACCCAAGCATTTCTGCGCAGCCTGGACGAAGCGGAACTGATCACCCCGCAACGCTCCACCGGCGGGCACCGCCGCTACTCCCGCTACCAACTGCGTATCGCCGCACGCGCCCGCGAACTCATCGACCAAGGCACCCCCCTGGAAGCAGCGTGCCGCATCATCATCCTCGAAGACCAGCTCAGCGAAGCACTCGAACTCAACGCCAAACTCACCCAGCAGGACTGACCAGTCTTTGCCACCTTCGGCCGGGAAAGGCCCCGGTGGCAGTCCGTGCCGGATCAGTCACTATCGGGCCGGGGCTGAGTTCGGCCACCCGATTTTGACGCCATCGCGGTCCTTGACCTCCCCATCGGGTCACGAGTTGCGCCACCAGTAGCAGTGCGCGCCCGCCCGAATGGTCGGGCCACGGATCCACGCCGTCAGCTGAGTCCGGTCATCCGCCGGGGGAGAGCCGGCTTGCCCCTCCCCATCGGACGCTTCCCCGGCTTGGCGAGATCATCATGAGCCTGCACCAGGTACAGGATGCAACCCGAGACTTCCGATCCACTCCCGTTGGCGGGAACCTGCAGCGGTTTTCGGACTCAGGACCGGTGAGCCAGGAGGTGTTGCATGAGGAGGCGGGTGAGGGATTCGGGGGCTTCTTCGGGGAGCCAGTGGGAGGTGTCTTCGAGCATTTCGAAGCGGTAGGGGGCGGTGACGTGACTTGCGGTAGCCAGGGCGGCGGTGGGGGCGATGGTGGGGTCTTCAGTGCCCCAGATGTAGAGGGTGGGGACGGTGATCGAGGCGGTCGGACCCGCGAGCGGAAAGGCTCGGTACCAGTTGAGGGCCGCGGTGAGGGCATCCGGGCGGGTGAGGCGGTAGATGTAGTCGTCGATGCGTTCCTCGGGAATCTTCCAGTCGAAGATCTTGCGGAGGGCGGCGGCATCGTCGGCGAGAAGGGCGCGCTCAGGGCTGCGAGGCTGGCGGAAGTAGGTGAAGTGCTGGGCTCGTTGGGCCTGGTCTTCGTCCTCGATCATGGCCTGTAGGAAGGCGGTGGGGTGCGGCTGCGATACGGCCGTCATGGTTCGGATTCGTGCCGGGTGGTCGGCCGCTACCGTCCAGGCGACGTGCGCGCCCAAGTCGTGGCCGACGAGATCGAAACGCTGCCAACCCAATTGGTCGGCGATGGCGATGACATCGGTGACCAACTCCTCGACCCGATAATCGGCGACATTTTCGGGACGCACATCCGACGAATAACCGCGCTGATCGGGCGCGATGACATGGCAGCCGCCGCCACCGAGCGCGGCCAGCTGGAACTCCCATGCGATGGCCGATTCCGGAAAGCCGTGCAACAGCATTACTTCGCGTCCACCGGGTTCGCCGCTGGTCAGGGCGTCGAAGGTGCCGAATTCGGTCGGGATCCTGGTTGCCTCGAGCACGCCCTCGACTTTAGAGGCCGGCACCGACCACAAACGCCGAACGCGGCATCGGGCAGCAACCGGCGAAGCCGGCGGGGTGGATAAGCGCTGCCGATGCCGCGTTTTGCGGGGTTTATCGATGGGATCCAATATTCAGCGGGCCTTGCGGATGCCGAGGTACTGCAAGGCCGCGAAACCTCCGACGGTGGCTGCCTGCATGACGGTCCAGATCGAGCCGACCAGGTTCAATTCGAGTGCGCCCTCGACGAGGGCGACCAGGCTGACCACCACCCAGGCGGCATTACCAGCGGCAACCACGGCGGCGGCCTTGGTATTGACGGTCTTGGTCATGCCGACCAGGGCAACACCTATGCCGTAGAGGGTCAGAAATATTCCGATCGGGATGCCGATCTTGCTGTCCAAGCCGAGCAGGGATTCCAGCGGTCCCGAAAGTGCAAGGTAGGCAAGGCCGTTGACGGTGGTGACGACCGAGTCCAGTCGCAGCGAAGTGCGCAGCAGGTTCTGACCGGGGGCGAGCAGGGTGGACATGTAGGTGGGGGCACTGGTGGTCATGACGGTATTTCCTTCTGGGGTAACGAGTTCGGACGACTAGGAGCAGCCGCCACCGGAAGCGCGGTGGCTGCGGCGGGGTCGGTCGGGCGGGGTCAGGCGGCGGCCGGAACCCTGTCCAGGAAGCCGTAGACGTTGGCGATACGCCCGTCCTCGATGACCGCGACGTCGAAGCCGACGACGACGGCGGGGGCGTCGACGGGGCCGAGTTCCCAGGTGAAGCGCACCTGGTTGTGGTGGGCGTCGAGCGGTCCGGCGAGGGTGAATACCCAACCCGGGAACTGGGCCTGCACACCCGCGATGGCGGCATCCAGTTGGTCGTGTCCGGCGACCGCCGCCAGCGGGTCGACGTAGCTGGCCTCGGGGGTGAACACGGCTTCGATTCCGGCTTTGCGGGCAGCCGCGTCGGTGGTGTTCCAAACTTCCAGGTACTGTGCGACGAGCTCGTTCATGATGGCCTCCTAGGCTTCTGATCTGCGGTTTCTCTGTCGTTCTTGCTGACAGGAACTACGTTATGAGCAGAGCCGGGGGTGCCGAATCAGTCATCTATAAGTACTTTTCGCCGACCTATACGTATGCGGTCAGCGGGTTAGAATTTGCGTCGAGGCGCCGAACAGAACGCACCGGTCGCGATTCGCCACCAGACGAAGGGGGCGATGGCCAGGCGTTCCGCGCCCGCCGGACCGAGGTGCTCGGTCAGCGCGACGATCAGCCCCCGGCGGCAAGACGTATCACGCCGCCGCCTCACAGGTCCAACATCATCTCGAATTCCAGTCGGGGATCATCCGGGGCGATCGCACCCGGCACCCCGGTCCGCAATCCGTGCCGCAGATACATCGATTTCGGGCGGCTTGCGACGAGCTGCGGCCGGGGTTGGACCGGAGCGCGGCACGGTGGACTCAGTGGTCGTCGTAGTGGCCGTTGTGGGCGGCGTGGCGGTGGCCGTCGTGGAGATAGTCGACGTGGTCGCCGTGCTGGACGGCTTCGTGGCCGCAATTGGGGCCGTGGGTGTGGTCGTGGCCCGCGTGTTCGGTGTGGCCGGCGGGTTCGCATTCGTCCCAGTGACCGTTGTGTTCGCGGTGCAGGTGGCCGCCGTGGGCATAGTCGGTGTGGTCACCGTGCGGGACTTCGGTATGGCCGCAGCCGGGGCCGTGGGTGTGCTGGTGTTCGGAGTGCTCGGGATGCGCTGTGGTCATCGGACATCCTCGTTCCATTGCTGGATATGCGGCGCCTAGCGTGGCGACACATTAACAGGTGCGCATCTATCAACTTTACTAGAGATGTGCTGGGCGTCACAGAACCTGCGAGAGGAAGCGCTGCAGTCGCGGGGTCCGCGGGTTGTCGAACAGGGCATCGGGTGTGCCGGTTTCCACCACCTGACCAGCGTCCATGAACAACACACTGTCGGAGACGCTACGAGCGAAACCCATTTCGTGGGTCACCACGATCATCGACATCCCCTGGGTAGCCAGATCCGCCATCACCGCGAGAATGCCCTTCACCAGCTCCGGATCCAGCGCTGAGGTGGCCTCGTCGAAGAACATGATCTCCGGCTGCATGGCCAGCGCACGGGCGATCGCCACCCGCTGCTGCTGCCCACCGGATAGATTCGCCGGCCGCGAATCGGCCTTCTCGGCCAAGCCGACCACCTCGAGCTGCTCGACGGCCAACGCCCGAGCGGCATCCTTGGACAGACCGCGCAACTTACGCGGCCCGAGCGCCACATTGTCCGCGACCGTCTTGTGCGGGAACAGGTTGAAGTGCTGGAACACCATCCCGATGCGTTGACGCAACTTATCCGGATCCTCGGTGAGCACCGACTTGCCGTCCAACAGCACATCACCCTGATCGGGTTCGTGCAGCCGGTTCAGCACGCGCAGCAACGTCGACTTGCCGGACCCGGACGGCCCGATGACGGTGGTTGTCTTACCCGCGTCGACATGGATATCGACGCCGCGCAGCACATGGTTGTGGCCCAGCGTCAGATGCAGACCGGTTCCGGTGAGAGAGGAACTCATTACCCGCGCCCTTCCGTGATCGTGGCCGCCTCGACCTGGTCGATGGGCTGGTCGGGTCGGCCGGTGCGCATCCGGTGGTCGATATAGTTCACCAGGTGCGTCAGCGGGATGGTCAGCAGCAGGTAGACCAGACCGGCGGCCACCAGCGGGGAAAGATTTCCGGTCTGCGCGTTGAGATCTCGGCCGACCGCGAACAGCTCGCGCTGGGTCGCGAGCAGTCCGAGGAAGTAGATCAGCGAGGAATCCTTGACCAGCGCGATGAACTGGTTCATCAGCGCGGGCAGTACCCGGCGCACACCCTGCGGGATCACCACCAGCGTCATGGCCTGGCGGTAGCCGAAGCCGATGGCGCGCGCGGCCTCGAGCTGCCCCGCCTCCATGGATTGGATGCCGGAGCGGAAGATCTCACCGATATAGGCCGAGGCCAGCAACGCCAGCGCGATCGCGCCGAGCCAATACGGATTGTTGCCGGTGATATTGCGAACGACAGGACCGATGCCGAGTCCGATTATCAGGATGATCACCACCGCGGGCAGGCCACGGAAGATATCGGTGTAAACCCTTGCGGGCCAACGCAACCAGCGCGTCCGGGAAATGCCCGCGACCGCGAGCAGCATGCCGAGGATGGTGCCGAGCACACCCGAGACCACCGCCAAGATCAAGGTGTTCGGCAGGCCGGTCTTGAACAGATCGGGAAATGCCTTGCGGTACAGCGACCAGTCGAAGAACGTCTCCTTCAACTGCTGCGTTGTCGATTTCGGCGCGTTCTGTCCGCTGTCGGTGGTCTTCTTCTCCGCGGCAATGGCTGCGAAGTCCGGAAGTTGCGGTGCCGGTGCGGCTTTCGAACCGGGCTGCCAACCGGGCGGCAACTGCCTCGGCACCCAGTCGGCGTAGAGCTTGGCGTAGGTGCCATCGGCGATCACGGCGTCGAGACCACTGTTGAGCGCGTCGATCAGCGGCTGATTGTTCTTGGCGATCGCGTAGCCGACGAAATTGTCCAGGCTGAAGGTGTTCTGGATGATCGTGGTGCCGTCACCCGACTTCACCTGCCCCTCGGCCTGCGCCGACGGCGCGACCCAGGCATCGACCTGACCGGACTTGAGATTCGCGTACGCGGTGGCGTAATCCGGGAACTTCACCGGATCCAGATGCAGTTGGTTGACCACGTAATCGTCCTGCACCGTGCCCTGCACGACGGCGATCCGGTTACCGCGGCCCAGATCCGAAAAGCCCTTGATGGCACTGCCATTGGGGACAACGAGCGAGAAGTACCCGAAGTCGTAACCGTTGGTGAACCCGACGCGTTCGCGCCGCTCCGCGGTGGTGGTGATATTCGACGAACCGACATCGAAGCGACCGCCGGAGACCTGCGAAAGCAGTGGTGCGAATTCGGTGCCCGAGAATTCCACCTGGAGACCGAGTTTCGCACCGATCGCCCGCAGCAGCTCATTGTCGAAGCCGGTGAACGAGCCCGCCGAGTTCAGGCAGATGCTCGGCGGTGCATCCGAGAGCGTGCCGACGGTGAGCTTGCCGGGCGTGATCAGCCGCAGCTTACTGGTATCGATCGCCGATACCGGCTGTGTGCTCGCGGTGGTGTACTTGTCCGCGCCCGCCGAGGACGCGGAGCCGAGGTTCGTCGGTGCGGCCGAGGCCGCGCTCAGTCCGGGCGGCGCGCATTGGTCTCGGTTGGAGGAACCGTCGCCGGAACCGCAGGCCGTGGCTGCGAAGCCGACGGCAAGCAGTAGCACGGCGATCAACGCACGAGACCGCACAGCGGGCAGACCAGCCATGGTGAGGAACCCTAGCGTCCAATTCAGCGCTAATAGGTAGCTACCCCGTGGCGCACGCACTCGGGTGAACCGCGCACTCGCGCCCTACAGCCGCCAGGCGTGCGCGGACGCGCCACCGTAACCCGATCCCGGAATTCGGATCACGGTGATTCGAACCCGATCGTCGACCGGCGTTACGCCGCCGACGGAGCACGATTCTCGAGATCGGACCGGGTCAGGCCAGCCCTCTGACCGGCTCCGGATTGACCTCATCCCGCCAACGAATCGCCCGCTCGACCTCACTCAGATCGAACTTCGGCCCGCTCACCCCGATGGTGAACAGATTCACCCCGGCCTCGACGAACCTCGACGCCCGCTCCGCGCCCGGCCATTGCACCGAGCGCTCGATCTTCGCCTGATCGGTGCCGACATCCGTGCAGTGGTCGGTGAGCACCTTGTTCTTGTGCGCGAGCGCGTCGAGGTCGGCGAAGGTGTGCCAGATATCGGCGTACTGCGCCACCAGCCGCAGCGTCTTCTTCTCGCCACCGCCGCCGATCAGGATCGGGATATCGCGCGTCGGCTGCGGGTTCAGCTTCTTCAGCCGGGCGGTGAGCCGGGCCATATTCGCCTTCAGCAGCGCGAGCCGGGTTCCCGCCGTGCCGAATTCGTAGCCGTATTCGTCGTAGTCCTTCTGGAACCATCCAGCGCCGATGCCGAGAATGAGTCGGCCATCGCTGATGTGATCGACAGTGCGGGCCATATCGGCGAGCAGATCGGGATTGCGGTAACCGCCGCCGGTGACCAACGCGCCGATCTCGATCCGTTCGGTCTGCTCGGCCCAGGCGCCGAGCATGGTCCAGCATTCGAAATGCGCGCCGTTGTGGTCGCCGCTGAGCGGATAGAAGTGATCCCAGTTGAAGGCGATATCGACGCCCGCGTCCTCCGCGCGCAGTACCGCATCGCGCAGGAGTCCATAGTCTGCGGCGTGCTGGGGCTGTAGCTGTACGCCGATTCGAACCGGTCGGGTCATGAGTCTGCTCCTCGTCGCTCGATCTGGTTCCCCGATCGAGGCTACCGGCGCGATCGCTCTTCGGGATTCGTTGCGCGAACTCGAGCGCATCGTGTGCGAAGCGAGCACATCCAGTAATATCGCCGGTCAACCCTTACTCGGATCGTCCGGCACGTTCCTGCCGGTGATGGGATGTGATTTGTCATGGCCACCGTGACCTTCGATAGCGCGACCCGGCTCTACCCCGGCACGTCCAAACCAGCCGTCGACAAGCTGAACCTCGAGATCGCCGACGGGGAATTCCTCGTTCTGGTCGGTCCGTCCGGCTGCGGTAAGTCGACCTCGTTGCGGATGCTCGCCGGACTCGAGGATGTCGACGACGGGCGCATTCTGATCGGCGCCAACGACGTCACCCATGCCGAACCCAAGGAACGCGATATCGCCATGGTGTTCCAGAACTACGCGCTCTACCCGCATATGACCGTCGCGGAGAATATGGGCTTCGCGCTCAAACTCGCCAAGGTCGCCAAGGCGGAGAAGCAGCGCCGGGTGCTGGAGGCGGCCAAACTGCTCGACCTCGAGCCATACCTGGATCGCAAGCCGAAGGCGCTGTCCGGCGGTCAGCGTCAGCGCGTCGCGATGGGCCGGGCGATCGTGCGGCAGCCGCAGGTATTCCTGATGGATGAGCCGCTGTCGAATCTGGACGCGAAGCTGCGGGTGCAGACCCGCACCCAGATCGCCCAGCTGCAGCGTCGCCTCGGCACCACCACCGTGTACGTCACGCACGACCAGGTCGAGGCGATGACCATGGGCGACCGGGTCGCGGTGCTCAAGGACGGGCTGCTACAGCAGTGCGCGACACCGCGCGATCTGTACCGGAATCCGGCGAATGTGTTCGTCGCCGGGTTCATGGGTTCGCCCGCGATGAACCTGTTCACGTTGCCGGTCGCCGACGGCGCGGTCGAACTCGGCGGCGCCACGCTGGCGGTGCCGCGATCGGTCGCCGATGCCGCCGAGGGTTCGGTGGTGGTCGGCGTCCGGCCAGAACACCTGGAACTCGGCGCGGCGCAGGACAAGTCGGGCATCCAGATGGAGGTCGACGTCGTCGAGGAGCTGGGCTCCGACGCGTACATCTACGGCCGCACCATCGCCGAGGGCCCCACGAACGGCGCTGGCGAAACCATTGTCGCCCGGGCAGATTGGCGCAACCCGCCGGAGAAGGGCACCCGGGTGCAGTTGACGGCCACACCGGAACACACCTACTTCTTCTCCGCCGTCGACGGCCGCCGCCTGTCCTGAGACCGCTGCGCGTGCACTTTCGCCAATCCGAAACTTCCTACCGGATGCCAGCGAAAGCGCACGCGCAGAAACGATTCCGAGCATTCAGCGGTCCGGTCAATGAACTCCTGCCAGGGCCGCGAGCATTATTTCGGTGACCACCTGCTGGGCTTGTGTAGCGGTGCCGGGGTGCGTGTAGTAGTCCACCCAGAGCAGGTCCGCACCGCGGCGGACTATGGCCGAACCGTATGCGGTGCCGTCCTTGCCCTCGTCGTTGTAGACAGCGCAGGCCGCGTCCCCGAGACCGCTCACACTGTGGAACTGCCCGGCGAGCGCGTTGTTCGCACAGGATGAGACGAGTGCGTCGGCGGCACGATCGACACCCGAGTCCCAGCCGACCTGGCCATAGCGCAGCAGCCGCACCCCCAAGAAACCATAGGTATCGGAGCCGATCGGACGGCTCTTGTCGGTGTAGTACTGGCAAGCCGCATCGGAACCCGACGAGTAGATCGCACTGGGCTCGGGCATGCCATCCGGTACCAAACGCTCGAAAAGGCTGGTACCGATCGCCGCGCACAAGTCGGGCGGGGCAGCTGCGGCCGGATGCGACTGCTCGTACATGGACCCGAGTTTCAGGTAGAGCGCGAAACCTCCGAACATGAGAACCACAGCAGCCAGTGGCAGCAGACAGCCCCACCGGCGCGACGGTGTGGACGGCATATCTCCCCTTCGGACTTTCGAGCGAGTCTAAGCGCTGCGCGCGCAATCACCGCCCTCGCCGAGTCGACGCCATTGGCGTTCGCCCGCGGCGGAAGGCCACGCGAAGACCACGCCGTGTTCGTAAACTCGACGCTCGAACGGGGATCGGCGCGAGGAGCGGGTAATGAAGATAGCGGTGCTCGGTACCGGGCAGGTTGGACGCAGGCTCGCGAGCAAGCTCGTCGAGCTCGGTCATTCGGTGACGCTCGGGTCCCGGACCGCCGATAATGCGGCGGCGACCGAGTGGGCGAACGAAACCGGGGGCGCGCACGGCACTTTCGCTGATGCCGTGGCCGAGGCGGAGTTGGTGATCAATGCGACGTCCGGCACCGTCTCGCTGGCCGCGCTCACTGCGGCGGGAGCTTCGAATCTGAGCGGGAAAGTGCTGGTGGATGTGTCGAACGCGCTGGATTTCTCCGATGGATTCCCGCCGAAATTGGCCACGCCCGAGGCGGGCAGCGTTGCCGAAGCGATCCAGCAGGCATTCCCGCAAGCGCGGGTGGTCAAGACCCTCAACACCATGAACAACCAGCTCATGGTGGACCCGTCTCGAATTCCGGGGCGCCACAACGTCTTTCTGAGCGGCGATGACGAGTCGGCCAAAGCCGAGGTGGCGACCCTGCTGAAATCCTTCGGCTGGTCCGATGAGCAGATCATCGACCTGGGCGGTGTGGTGACCGCGCGCAGCACCGAACCCCTTGTGCTGCTGTGGGTTCACCTCTACAACAAGTTCGGCACCGAGGACATCAACTACGCGGTGGTCACCGCCTGAGCGGATTACTTCGCCGAGCGGATGGCGCGCGAATATTCGGGGTTCAGCCGCACCCCGAGCTCTTCCAGGTCGAGCTCGCGACCCGATTCGCTGCGGACCTGCACCCGAACCGGCGCGCCACTGGCTTCCTCGACCAGCAGCAACGGGGCCGGTCCCGGCTGCAGGTACACATCGCCCCACTGCATGAGTGCGAGCACAACGGGCAGTAGATCGCGGCCCATATCCGTCAGTACGTACTCGTGGCGGGTCCGCTTGCCCTCCTCCTGATACGGGCGTTTGGCGAGCAGCCCCGCCTCGGTGAGCTTACGGAGCTGACCCGACGCCGCGGCATCGGTGATGCCGACCCGGGCGGCGAAACCGTCGAAGCGCGTGGTGCCGTAATACGCCTCGCGCAGGATCAGGATCGCCGAGCGGGTGCCGATGAGGTCCATCGCCTTCGCGATCGAGCATTCCGTGGGTTTCCACGCGCTCAGATCTGCCAACGGTCCTTCCATTACGGCTGCCATGACGAACATCATAGCGAAATCTGACTTGAGTTGACTATACCCAGGCGTTAACCTGACTATAAGTCAGTAGAGCCAGACATAAGAGCTCGGCTCGCGGTTCGAAAGGAACCACCATGAGAGACGCGGTGATTGTCGAAGCGGTACGCACGCCGATCGGCAAGGGGAAGCCGAACGGGGCACTGCACAACGTCAACGCGGTGGACCTGCTCGCCCACAGCCTGCGCGCGGTAGTCGACCGCAGCGGCATCGATCCGGCGCTCATCGACGATGTGATCGGCGGCATCGTCACCCAGATCGGCGAACAGGGTGCAAATATGACCCGGCGTGCCGCGCTGGCCGCGGGCTATCCGGAATCGGTTCCGGCGACGACGGTCGATCGCCAGTGCGGCAGCAGCCAGCAGGCCATTCATTTCGCCGCACAGGGTGTGATCGCTGGCGCCTACGACATCGTGGTCGCGGCGGGTGTCGAGTCCATGGGACGAATTCCCATGGGCGCGAACATGATCGGATCCGAGGACTTTTCCGGTGTCGGCTTCGCCGAGCGCTATCCGGAGGGACTGGTATCCCAGGGCATCAGCGCCGAACTGATCGCGGCCCGCTGGGGACTGACCCGCAGCCAGCTCGACGAATTCGCCCTCGGCAGCCACGAAAAGGCCGCGCTGGCAACGAAGAACGGCTCGTTCGCCAGCCAACTCGCTCCCATCGCCGGACTGGAAACCGATGAGGGCATCCGGGTCGGCAGCACCCTGGAAACCCTCGGCAAACTGCGTCCCGCCTACTTCGACGAGGCCATGGCCGCGCGCTTCCCGGAAATCGGCTGGCAGATCACCGCCGCGACCGCGAGCCAGGTCAGCGACGGCAGCGCCGCGGTGCTGATCATGACCAGCGAACGCGCCGAGGAGCTCGGGCTGAAGCCACTGGCCCGACTGCACAGCTTCGCGGTGGCCGGGGACGATCCGCTGCTCATGCTGACCGCCGTCATCCCGGCGACGCGAAAGGTATTGCAGCGCGCCGGACTTCAGCTGTCGGATATCGATCTTGTCGAGATCAACGAGGCATTTTCTCCGGTGGTGCTGGCCTGGGCGCACGACACCGGTGCGGATATGTCGAAGGTGAATGTGAACGGCGGCGCCATCGCCATCGGTCATCCGCTCGGCGCTTCCGGCGCACGCCTGATGACCACGCTGGTGCACGCAATGCAGGAGCGCGGCGCCCGATACGGTCTGCAAACCATGTGTGAAGCAGGCGGTTTGGCCAACGCAACCATTATCGAACGACTCTGAGTCACCGAGTGCCGCGGCACCGCTCCCGATCCGTGCCGCGGCGCTCAGACCGAAACCAGCACCACCGCGATCAGAAAGCCGACCAACCACGACTCGGCGATCAACGGCACCGCTACCAATGGCGTCCACGCAATGCGGCGTCGGTAGCGGATCTTCCCCACCATCCTCATGACCACCACAACTACCGAAAGCGCAATCCCAAGCCAGGCAACGCAATACGCGACGGGTAGGTAGCGCACACCCCCATCGGGATCGGCATCCCGTGCGAGAAATTCATACAGCGGCACAGCAGAGGCCACCACCCAGCCGAACCCGACCGCGAACACCGACCCGAGCACCGCCCGAATCGCATTCGCCAGCCGCAGCTCCCACTGACTCGACCCCATTCCCCCAGCATGCCCGGTAGATCGGTCTAATACATCCCAGCACCCACGGCACCGAGGCACCGAGGCACCGAGGCACCGAGGCACCGAGGCACCGAGGCACCGAGGCACCGAGGCACCGAGGCACCGAGGCACCGAGGCACCGTACTTGGGCCTGAGTTCGCCGACGCGCACAGCAGCGATACTGGAGCGAAAACGGGATCCCGGGTACGTGACCCACCGAACTCATTGCGGCGGGCCACACCGTCCGCCTCGGCAGTAGGGGTACCGAACGCGGCCGACGAGGAACCGGCCGCGCGCGGACCGACTCCGCGCGCACGTGATCCACCGATTCCGACGGCCCCGCCAGTTACCGCGGGCGCACAGCGCGGGCGGGGACACCGCGCTCGATAGGCTGCAGAGTGATGACCGAAACCTTCGTCTACGCCATTCCGATGCGGACCCGGTTCCGCGGCATCACGGTGCGCGAGGGGATGTTGATCAGTGGACCGCTCGGCTGGGGCGAATTCTGTCCGTTTCCCGAGTACGACGATCGCGAGGCCGCTGGATGGCTGGCGACCGCGGTCGAGCAGGTGTCGGTTGGCTGGCCGGAGCCGGTGCGGGAGCGGATTCCGATCAATTGCACGGTTCCCGCGGTCGATCCGGAGCGGGCGCATGCGATCGTCGCCGGGTCCGGATGCCGCACGGCGAAGGTGAAGATTGCCGATCATCCTGATTCGCTGGGTGAGGATCTGGCGCGCGTCGAGGCGGTCCGGGATGCGCTGGGGCCGCAGGGCTCGGTTCGGGTGGATGCCAATGCGGTCTGGGACGTCGAGACGGCTGTCACGCACATAAAGCAGATCGACCGTGCCGCAGGTGGTTTGGAGTACGTCGAGCAACCGTGCCGCACCATCGAGGAGTTGGCCGCGGTGCGTCGCCGTGTCGATGTGCGAATCGCGGCCGACGAATCCATCCGCCGCGCTGAGGATCCCCTGCGTGTCGCAGTAGCGGGGGCCGCAGATATCGCGGTCCTCAAGTGCACCCCATTGGGCGGTGTGCGCCGGGCACTCCAGGTCGCCGAGGCCGCCGGACTGCCGTGCGTCGTCTCCTCCGCCCTGGAAACCAGCATCGGTCTGGCCGCCCAACTCGCCCTCGCCGCCGCCCTACCCGAACTCGAATTCGCCTGCGGCCTAGGCACTTTGTCACTTCTGGAAGGCGACCTCGTACACGATTCACTCCGTCCGGTCGACGGCTACCTGCCGGTCCCGAAGACTCCGCCCACACCGGACCCCGCCCTGCTGGAGCGCTACCGCCACCCTGACCCAGCACGAATACGCTGGTGGGAAGACCGCCTTACCCGGGTCCGCGCACTGACCCCGCCCAAGTGACCGTGTCGCGAAGGTAGTTGGCCACGGCAAGCAGTAAACCCTGTCGCACGCGGCATTCCCAGCAGATCGGCGTTGCGCAACCGTGTTCGCGCGAATTCGACGGCGCTGGACACCGGGGAGACGGGCGCACCACAGCCCGGCACCGCAAGTTCGTAAACCCCGAGCCTCGATCGAGCATCGCGACAGCCTCAGCTCAGGCGGACACCGCAGCCGAGCATGCTCGACCGCAAAACCAACCCGGCCTCGGGCCCGATAATGCCGTCGACGAGTTCGAGGTAGCGGCTACAGAACTCGGGTCCGTGCGGAGCAACCGAGCCGACGGCGGGCTCGAGGTGATGGGCCAGTTCGTGCAGAATCACCAATTCGCGCAGGGCCCATGCGGTCGCACCGGTGTGCAGCGGAACAGCTAGCACCGCGTCAGCGGCCTCGTAGTGAGCGGCGGCGGTTCCGGCGCGAGAGCGGACCCGGATGGGTGTCGCGGCGCGGTCCCATTGCGCCCGAACCCAATTGAGGGTCAGCACCTTATCCGCATAGGCCTGCACCGATTCGACCGAGGCGAAGCGACGCTCGATCGGCAGCGTGAGGTGCGAACCGTAGAGCTCTACCGTGCGGACTCCGTTTTCATCCGCTCGATCGAATACACCCCGCACCAACTGCTCGGCGTCATACACCTTGGCGCGCTGGGTATCTCGCGCACTCACCGGGCCCAGCTCACCGTTCACACCCATGGTCGAGCCCGCTCACGCCGAGCCGGGCAATTCGCATGTCACGCAACGAATTCGCTCATTTCGACCCACCGGGCAATTGCCCACGCGCGGCACCGAGTTCGGGAGACGTCCCGAGCCGCGCCGCCTTTCCGGCCCGATCCCCCGCACGCCGGGCCGCAGCGGAATGCCCGGCCGACGCCTGTGGACCGCGCCAGGTCCCACGGGCATCGGAGGTCTTCTTATAAAAGTCAGTGAGCTCGATTTCCTTATTACGCAGGGCCAACGCCGTACCTGTCGCGACGGTTTCGGGCACTACCTCGGCCTCCACCTCCGCCTTGACCTCGGCCAAACGGCGACCGATCCGCGCGGCGAATGCCATCTGAAAGTTCAGCCGCGCGGTAACCGCCGCAACCGGCGCTTGCACGCGCTGCTGCACTCTTCGGCCCCAGCGTTTCTCCGTGACGATCTTCTCAACGGTGGCCGACCGATACTGCCCTGATTTGATGTACTGATCCGACGCACGCACCATCTGCACCAGCAGACTGGCGTATAGGGCTTCACAGGTATCGATATCGGAATCGAAGCCATACGCGTAGAGCTGCGTCGAAGTGCGCGCAACATCGCAGCGCACATCATTGGCCGAGGCGATCGCCACGAACAACTGCACGTAGGTGCGCAGCCCTTTCTTACCTGGTTCACCGATCGGAATCATCCGCTGCACCGGCGTCGGCCTGCGCTCACGTCCGGCGATATGCGCGCGGGCGACCGTCAAGTCGATCGAGGACCTGGTCGCCAACCGCTGGGCCGCGGCCAGAAACGCCTCGGCCTCGTGCTCGTTATCGGTCGATTCGGCTTGGCGCAGCAACCCACCGATCCGGGTGAGCATCCGGTCCGGAACCGCATTCGGCGAAGTCATCGACAGCCAGCCTAACCGCATCGCGAGTGACCACGACCGGGCTACGAGCGACTATGACATTGCAGCGGTAGCGTCCGCCCCGGCTGGACAGTGCCCCTGTTGCGGGCACAATCGCTGCGTCACATATAACAACCATGTATCTTGCCTTGTGCACCTGCAGGGTGTGCTGCTGCTCACGTCTCGACCTTGGAGTGTTCGCGATGGCTTTGAAAAAGGTGATGTCCCTACGTTCGTCGCTCGTACCACGAGCGGCGTTGGCGGCCGCCTCTGTTGCGCTGCTCACGGCGACGTTCACCAGTGCCTGCTCCGGCGATAACGGCGGCAATCCATCCAGCCAGAACCTGACCGGCCGCGGCCCGATCACCTACGTGGAGGGCAAGGACACCACCGAAACCGGCGCGGTCAAGCAGCTGATCGAGCGCTGGAACGCCTCGCACCCGGATGAGCAGGTCACCTTCAAAGAGCAGTCCAACGACGCCTCGCAGCAGTACGACGATCTGGTCGAGCACATGCGCTCCAAGCAGTCCACCTACGATGTGGTCGCCCTGGACGTGCCGTGGACCGCGGAATTCGCCGCGAAGGGCTGGATCCAGCCGCTGAAGGACACCTTCTCCATCGACACCTCGGCGCTGCTGTCCCCGACGGTCGCCAGCGCCACGTACAACAACACCCTCTACGCCGCGCCGCGAAACACCAACGGCGGCTTGCTGTTCTACCGCAAGGATCTGGTACCGAATCCGCCCAAGACCTGGAGCGAGATGTTGGCGCAGTGCCCGATCGCCAAGCAGAACAATATGGGTTGCTACGCGGGCCAGCTGGCACCGTACGAGGGCCTGACGGTGAACGCGGCCGAGGCCATCAACGCCTACGGCGGCACCTTCGTCGGTGCGGACGGCAAGACCCCGACCGTGAACACCCCGCAGGCGCGCGCCGGACTCGAGGTGCTCGTCGACGCCTACCGCAACGGCGATATCCCGAAGGAAGCCATCACCTTCAAGGAGCCGGAGAGCGCCAACGCCTTCAATACCGGCAAGCTGCTGTTCATGCGCAACTGGCCGTCCACCTTCGGTGACGCGGGCGCGGAATCCTCCGCGGTCAAGGACAAGTTCGCCGTCGCGCCGCTGCCCGGCGAGAACGGCGTCGGTGCCTCGACCCTCGGCGGCTACAACGCGGCAATCAGCGCGTTCTCCAAGAACAAGGCCACCGCGCTGGACTTCCTGCGCTACCTGATCAGCGAGGACGCCCAGCACATCGTCGCGGCCGGGGCGCTGCCCTCGGTGCGCGCGTCGATGTACGACGATCCGGCGCTGATCGCGAAGATGCCGTACCTGCCCGCGCTGAAGGATTCGATCGCCAACGCGGTGCCGCGTCCGGTCACCCCGTTCTACCCGGCGGTGTCGAAGGCCATCCAGGACAACGCTTATGCTGCGTTGAACGGAACCAAGTCCGTCGACGACGCGATCACCGGTATGCAAAAGGGCATCGAGACAGCCGGATCGTAGCGAGTACAAGAGCGGACCCGACCACCCCGTAGGAGAGAGAAACGGTGTCGGATCCTTCGGGAACGGCCACTCGCGTGTCGAGCGACGGCGATCTGCCGACAAAGCGCGGATTCGGTGGCACCTTGGTGTTGGAGTTGCGGCGTTCCGGTAAGGCGTGGTTGTTCGTCACGCCCGTACTGATCACCCTGGCGGTGGTCGTGGGCTATCCGGTCTTCCGCGCGTTGTACATGTCGTTCCAGAAGGATCCTGGACTCGACCCCTCGACCGGCATGTTCGTCGAGGGCGGCAACGCGGGCTTCTCGAACTACACGCACTGGCTGCTGCAGCAGTGTCAGGCAGCCGGCGAAACCGTCTCCTGCCCGACCGGTAATCTCGGCTCGCAGTTCTGGCTGGCCATCGGCGTGACGCTGTTCTTCACGGTGATCACGGTGACGCTGGAGGCCACCCTCGGCCTCGGCATGGCCATGGTCATGGGCAAGACCTTCAAGGGCCGTGCCCTGCTGCGCGCGGCGGTGCTGGTGCCGTGGGCGATTCCGACCGCGGTCACCGCCCGGTTGTGGGAGTTCATGTTCCAGTACGACGGCGTGGTGAACCGGGTCTTCGGCACCCACATCCTGTGGACTTCGGAGGCCTGGCCCGCGCGGTTCGCGGTCATCGCCGCCGATGTCTGGAAGACCACGCCGTTCATGGCGTTGCTGCTGCTGGCCGGTCTGCAGGTGATTCCGGCCGATGTGTACGAGGCCGCGAAGGTCGACGGGGCCTCGGCCTGGCAGCGCTTCACCCAGATCACGCTGCCGCTGCTCAAGCCCGCGCTGCTGGTCGCGGTGCTGTTCCGCACCATGGACGGACTGCGCCTCTACGACCTGCCCGCGATCATGACGCTCGGCAACCCGTCCACCCGCCCCATTTCGGCGCTGGTGGTCGAACAGGTCCGCCAAGGTCCCAATAGCGCGGCGGCACTGTCGACGATCACCTTCCTGCTGATCTTCGCGGTGGCCTTCCTGCTGGTAAAGGTTTTGGGCGCCAATGCCGTTCGGACCCAGGAAGAACAGCGGGAGGCGCACTGATGACCACCGTGACCACGAAAAAGTCTGCGGCGCAGGCTCCTTGGACCAAGCGCCTGGGTTCGGTGCGGCTGTATTCGGGTGCGCTGATCGTGCTGGTGTGGGGTCTGGCCCCGTTCTACTGGATGGCCGTCACCGCATTCCGCGATCCGGTCTACACCTTCGACAACACCCCGTGGCCCACCCACGTCACCCTGGAGAACTTCCGCAACGCCTTCGATACCAGCCGCGGCAACGACTTCGGCAAGGCACTGCTCAACAGCGTCATCATCGGCGCGGTGACCACGGCGGTCGCGCTGGTGCTCGGCGTGCTCGCCGCTTACGCACTGGCGCGGCTGACCTTCAAAGGCAAGTACCTGGTCTCCGGGCTCATCCTTTCGGCATCGATGTTCCCGGTGGTCGTGCTGGTCACCCCGCTGTTCCAGCTGTTCACCAACCTCGGCTGGATCGGTGAATACCAGGCGATGATCATTCCGAACATCTCGTTCGTGCTGCCGATGACCGTCTACATCCTGGCCTCGTTCTTCGCCGAACTGCCATGGGAACTCGAGGAGGCCGCCCGCATCGATGGCGCGACCAAGATGCAGGCCTTCCGGCTGGTCATGCTGCCGTTGGCGGCGCCAGCGGTATTCACCACGGCGATCCTGGCGTTCATCGCCTCGGTCAACGAATATCTGCTGGCCCGGCTGCTCTCCAGCGATAAGACCGAACCGGTGACCGTCGCGATCGCGCGCTTCTCCGGTAACAACCCGCTCGTGCAGCCGTACGCCGCGATTATGGCGGCGGGCACGATGGTCACGATTCCGCTGGTCATCATGGTGCTGCTGTTCCAGCGCCGCATCATCTCCGGTCTCACCGCGGGTGGTGTGAAGAGCTAGTACGCCTGCCGCATGGCTTGAATCCCGTTGCGGCGGTAATACTCGGTGTAGGATCTCGGGTCATTTCCGATCGTGTCCGTGCAGGTGAGTTTTACCGACGCTCCGGGAGGAGATGATCGTGAGCTCGTTCGGCAAGCGGCGACGCGGCGGCGGTCGTCGGGGCAAACCGGTGGCGGCACCCTATGCCTCCGTCGCGGGTTTCAGCGAACACAACACCGGCACGTCACCACGCAAGGACAAGCCCCGACCGCCCGGCGCTACGAAATCGCCCCGGCCACAACCGACACCCGCCAATCGACCACAGCGCACCCGAGGCGAACGCTTCCGACGGCTACTGCTGGCCCTGTTCATCATCTTCGTCGCGGTGCCGTCGCTGCTGTTCGTGCTGGTCTACTGGAGCGCCGAAATCCCGGACCCCGATTCGGTGCAGACCAATCAGATCGCCACCATCCTCGCCTCCGACGCGACCACGGTGATCGCGAAGGTCGTTCCGCCGGACGGCAATCGGATTCCGGTGCCCCTGTCGGATGTGCCGAAGCCGGTGCGCGATGCGGTGCTCTCGGCCGAGGATCGCAACTTCTATACCAATCCCGGCTACTCGGCCAGCGGATTCCTGCGGGCCGCCCGGGACAATATCCTCGGCGAAGAGGATGCGGGCGGCGGCTCCACCATCACTCAGCAGTATGTGAAGAATGCCTTCCTCGGCTCCGAACGCACCCTGACCAGGAAGATGCGCGAACTGATCATCGCATCCAAAATGGCGCGGCAATGGAGTAAGGACGACATCCTCGCCGCCTACCTCAACACCATCTACTACGGGCGCGGCGCGTACGGGATCTCGGCGGCCGCGAAGGCCTACTTCAACAAGCCGGTACCGGATTTGACGCTCGCCGAAGGCGCGGTGCTGGCCTCGGTCATCCGCACGCCGTCGATCCTGGACCCGGAGACCCATCTCACCGAGCTGAAGACGCGCTGGAAGTACGTGCTCAACGGCATGGTCGAGATGGATACGCTGGCACCCGGCAACCGTGATGCGACGGCATTCCCGCAGATCGTCCCGATCACCGAAATCCCGGACGTCAATGCGGCGCGCGGCCCGGAGGGCCTGATCCGCAGCCAGGTGCTGCGGGAACTGCGCGATGCCGGCGTCAGCGAGCGGGAACTCAAGACCGGGGCATTGCAGATCACCACCACCATCGACGCCAGGGCCCAGCAGTCCGCACGCGATGCGATACACGATCGACTCGACCCGCAGCCGCCGGAACTGCGTGGCGCGGTGGTTTCGATCGACCCGCGTTCCGGCGCGGTGCGCGCCTACTACGGCGGCGCCGACGGTATCGGCTTCGATTTCGCGCAGGCGCCATTGCAGACCGGCTCGGCATTCAAGGTCTTCGCGGTGATCGCGGCGCTGCAGCAGGACATTCCGCTCACCCGGATGCTCGACAGTTCACCGGTGACCGATCGCGGCACCAAAATCACCAATGTGGACGGCGAATCGTGTGGCAAATGCACCATGGCCGAGGCGCTGAAACGCTCGCTGAACACCAGCTTCTATCGACTCACGATGTCGATGTTCAACGGCCCCAAGGCAATTGCCGATGCTGCCCATGAGGCCGGAATCCCGGAAGAGATTCCGGGCGTGGCCGGTAAAGCTCTCACCGAGGACGGCGGGCCGCCGCTCAACGGAATCGTGTTGGGCCAGTATCTGGTTCGCCCCATCGATATGGCATCGGCCTATGCGACGATCGCCAATTCCGGTGTCTACCATCAGCCGTACTTCGTGCAGCGGGTGGTCACGGGCGACGGCCGCGTCCTGCTGGATCGCGGCGAACCCGCCCACCAGGTCGGCAAGCAACCCCCGCCCGGCCAGCAGCGCATTCCGCGCGGCATCGCCGACAGCACCGCCGAGGCGATGCTCCCGATCGCCGAATATTCCAACGGGCACAGCCTGTCCGGCGGTCGGCCCTCCGCCGCCAAGACCGGAACCACCCAACTCGGTGCGTCCAAAGAGAACAAGGACGCGTGGATGATCGGCTTCACCCCGTCGCTGTCCACGGCGGTGTGGGTCGGTACCGAACAATCCCAGCCGATCGAGACCGCGCGCGGCACCGACATCTACGGCTCCGGCCTGCCTGCCGACATCTGGAAGCAGGTGATGGACGGCGCACTCGACGGCACTCCGATCGAGCAGTTCCCGGCATCGGCAACACAAGGCAGTCAGCCGAGTACGAGCAAACCCTCCGGCGGCGGCTACGACATCCTCAACCCGCCGTCGAGCACTTCCACCGCACCGATGATCATCATCCCACCCGCCCCGGCGCCCCCGACGGAAGTCGAGATCTTCCCCGGACTGAGCATTCCGATGCCCCGCTGAATCATTGGCCGCGCGGGCGCGGCGTGTTCGCGGCCCCCGGTGTCTCGCGTCCGAGCCGTCGAGACTCGCGACTGCGTCGCATGCGCTTCGGCGACTCGGCTGTGTTCAATAGCCGCACCTGCGGCGCGGACGCGGGACGGGCCGCTCGTAAGACTCGCTCCGCCGCGGTTACGCAGAGCTGCCAGCTCGCCTAGCTCGCTATGAATGTATGTCGACCGGAGCCATGGGAACGGATGACGTGGCAGCATCGTTTGCCAGAGTGAAGTGAGCACGGCGCGCCGGAACCAAACCAGGCCGACGCCGACGTCGTGAGATCGATGAGGAAGGATATGCGCTCGAGCGACGACACGCGGCGCGAGCGTCAAGCCCGGAAGTAGCTTCCGCGGCCACGGGGGCCCGGGAGCGCCGCCAATTGGAGACAGACTAGACATATAGGGGCACGCCGGTGGATTTCAATGTCGTTGAACGTCCCGAGACGCTCGTGGCGGGCACAGTGCTGCGCAGCCCGGCGCTCGCAGTCGAGGGACCGCGCCGCGCCAAGGTCGAGGAGGCGTGGAAACGCAATCTGGCCCGCAAGCTGCCCGGCCCGCCGACGACCGCGTATGTGGACCACGCGCCGGAGATCAACTCCTACCTCACGCATATCGTCGGCTACCGCTGCCACACCATCGGGGATCTGCTGCCGGGCGATGTGTTGGCGCGGGTGCCCGCGGGCCGGTTCGCCCGATTCACGCTCAGCGGCGACAATCTCGGCGACACCATCGTGACCATCTGGCGCGCGGTATGGGATGCCGAGGCCGGCGGCCGATTGGTGCGCGCCTATACCGGCGACGTGGAACATTATCCGGACGCGCGCACGGCTGAAGTATTCGTGGCGCTGGCAGACGAACCGGTCGACGGTTAGGAACAGCTGTGGACTTCGAAATTGTCACATTGGACGAAAGCCTGGTCGCCGGACTCACCGTCCCGCTGGCCGGACGCGAGGTGACCGCCCGCGACCTGGACCTGGTGAACTTCACCTGGGATCGGTATCTGGCGCGGGAGAAGAATGTGCCGCGGGTCGCGGCCTATATCGGCCAGAACGATCACGCCGTCGCGATCCTGGGCTACGAGATCGCCGAGATGGACGATATGGATGCCGGTGATGTGCTGACCCGCGTCCCAACTGGGCGCTACGCGAAATTCGTTGTCTCCGATAAGCCCTACGATCTGCTGCGCACCGCATGGGCGCAGGTCCGCAAGGCCGAAAGCGCGGGCACCATCACCCGCTCACACACCGCGGAAATCGAGCGCTACACGGGACCGACGTCCGTCGAGGTCTACGTCTCGCTGGACTGAGTTTTCAAGGTGTAGTGGACGACGTGACGGTCCAGCTCCACGAAGCGGCTCTCGAAGGGAAACAAGCTATCGTCCACTCGAGTGGGCGTATACCCTTCGGGCTGCTGGGGCGTCACGTCCGGACCGCCTCGGATCCTGCTCGATTGTCGACGCTGCAGGCCTCATCCGTCGGCACGACTATGTAGCCGGCCCGATCGGTCGGTGGGCGCACGCTGCCCACTACTGCAACGGCCACCGACGCTTCACTGGACTCGGCTTTCCCACACTGCGACGGGGTGCGCCCACAAGTGCCCGGCGGCCGAACCCTCCCCCATCCGATTCTCGTCGCAATCGACATCGACCACATCGAGATCGAGACATGACCACTGAGTACGGCCATGAACCCAGCCCTCGGACGTTCCCACTCACAGCATCAGGTTTCGAGCGAATCGAGATCGAGGACCGTTTACGGCCACAGATGCGTCCGAGGTGATCGGCGCAACCCGTACGGGGCAAACCCGTGTCCGGCCTCGCGCTCCGGCGACGATCTTCCGGGCGAACTCGATACTCAACCGCGCCCGGATACCGCAAAGCCGGGCCGAAGAGTTCTCCGGCCCGGCTTACCTCGGATGAGGCGGGTGACTACTCAGCGCCGATGATGAACGCTTCCAGCTGCTGACGTGCGATGTCGTCGGCCAGCTGCTTCGGCGGGGACTTCATCAGGTAGGCCGAGGCTGGCAGGACGGGGCCGCCGATGCCGCGGTCCTTGGCGATCTTCGCCGCGCGCACCGCATCGATGATGATGCCGGCCGAGTTCGGCGAATCCCACACCTCGAGCTTGTACTCCAGGTTCAGCGGCACATCACCGAAGGCGCGGCCCTCGAGACGCACGTATGCCCACTTGCGGTCGTCGAGCCAGCCGACGTGATCGGACGGGCCGATGTGCACATCGTTGGCGCCCAGCTCCTTCTTGAGGTTGCTGGTGACGGCCTGGGTCTTGGAGATCTTCTTCGACTCCAGGCGCTCGCGCTCGAGCATGTTCTTGAAGTCCATATTGCCGCCGACGTTCAGCTGCATGGTGCGGTCGAGCTGCACGCCGCGGTCCTCGAACAGCTTGGCCATCACGCGGTGGGTGATGGTTGCGCCGACCTGGCTCTTGATGTCGTCACCGACGATGGGAACGCCTGCCTTGGTGAACTTTTCGGCCCACACCGGATCGGAGGCGATGAACACCGGCAGCGCGTTGACGAAGGCGACGCCGGCGTCGATGGCGCACTGGGCGTAGAACTTGTCCGCCTCTTCCGAGCCGACGGGCAGGTAGGAGACCAGGACGTCGACCTTGTTGTCCTTCAGCACCTTCACGACGTCGACCGGCTGCGCCTCGGACAGCTCGATGGTCTCGGCGTAGTACTTGCCGATACCGTCCAGCGTCGGACCGCGCTGCACGACAACGTCGCTGGGCGGCACGTCGGAGATCTTGATGGTGTTGTTCTCGCTGGCGAAGATCGCCTCGGCCAGGTCGAAGCCGACCTTCTTGGCGTCGACGTCGAACGCGGCGACGAATTTGACGTCGCGGACGTGGTACTTGCCGAACTTGACGTGCATCAAACCGGGCACGGTCGCGGTCTCGTCCGCGTCCTTGTAGTACTGCACGCCCTGGACCAGCGAGGAAGCGCAGTTACCAACGCCGACGATGGCGACGCGAACTTCGGTGGCAGTTTCAGCCTTCTTGTCTTCACTCATGGCCGATATTTCCCTCTTTCTGTGGTGCCGCCTTCGTCGATTGCTCCGCCGCAATCAACTCGTTGAGCCAGCGCACTTCGCGCTCGCTTGATTCCAGACCGAGCTGGTGGAGCTGGCGGGTGTAGCGATCCAGCGAGCCACTGGCCTTCTTGATCGCTTCCCGCAGACCCTCTCGGCGCTCCTCGACCTGCCGTCGCCTGCCTTCCAGAATCCGCATCCGCGCTTCCGCGGGGGTGCGGCTGAAAAACGCCAGGTGGACGCCGAAGCCGTCGTCGGTGTAGTTCTGCGGTCCGGTGTCGGCGAGCAGTTCGGTGAACCGCTCCCGCCCGGTCGCAGTCAGTTGATAGACCCGTCGCGCACGACGGGTGACGCCCGCGACGTTCTCCTCGGCGATCAGCCCATCGGTCTGCATGCGACGCAGCGTCGGATAGAGCGATCCGTAGGAGAAGGCCCGAAACGGCCCGAGCAATCCGGTCAGCCGCTTGCGCAGCTCGTATCCGTGCATGGGCGCTTCGAGGAGCAGCCCGAGGATTGCCAACTCGAGCATCGGGCTTCACCCCCTGACTGTCTATTCAGACCTAACCGATGGATGCGACTCCCCACTATATCGGACCGATATAAACGTGCATAGTCAACGCCGATACATAGAGCCGTCGACGCAGCTAGACATCGATTTGCCCCACCCCCGCCAGACCACCCGGCCACCAACGGCGCTCGCCTCGGGACGGTCACGCGCACCGATTCGCGCGCCGCGCTCGGTTTCGCCCGGCGATTTCGTGCGCGGCGTGACAAAAGGTGCGCGGGAGCGCATACCGCTAGCGAGGCGAGCTATCTGGATGCGGTGTTAGGGCGGATCGAAGTCGCCGGTGTGCACGGTAGTGGTGAAGGCGGACTATTCGGCTGGGGTGGAGGCCAGTGTCGGGGCGGTTGGGTTCTTGGAGTCACGAACGCCGACCATGCCACCGTTCAGGTGGGCGACCTCCACACATTCTTGGCCCCATGTCCCCCTGCTGTCCAAGCTCACGGTAGGAGGGCAGCATCGCGTGCCCTTTCAGGAGCCCTCCCACCACGGCTCCGTGTCCTCCACGGCGACGAACTCGAAAAAGTCCATGTTGCTGATCGCCAGGTTGCTCGCAAGCGATCCGACCATGCGGCAGGGAAGGACGGCGGGCTGCCCTGGGGTGTCGTACAGGTCGACAGCGGTCAGCGGTCGGTCAGGCTCAGCAAAGGTCTTGGAATCGGCGAGAACGACCAGCGTGGTGTACTCCTCGGTATGCGCCTTGGACGGCGGGACCAGCGCCGGGACCTGACCCGGCAGCAGACCCTCGAAGGCTCGGTCGTCGACGACCAACGCCGACAGCGGATAGTGCTCCACGTCGATCTCGTCCAGGTCCAGGTCTGCGCCGACCCAGCCATCCTCGTCGACCCCGCCCAACTCGTCGAGCAGGACGTGCCAGCTCTCCTCGTCGTCGAAGAAGGTACGGACCAGCAGTACGTCAGCGGTGGAGGGCAGTGCCGGGAAGGACCGGTGCCGCAGCGCCGTCGGCGCGGGGAAGGCCGGACGGCCGCCGTCCCCCTGGTACATGCCGCACACGTCCATGTCGCGCACCAGGTGGTCGAACGTGAGTGCGCCGCCCAGCAGGTCGGCCAGGATCTCACCGAGTCGGGCCGACGGAACCCGGACACCGCGCCCGGGTATCGCCGCCAGATCCACCAGCAACGGCCCGTCCCCGCCGTACACCACCGGAATGTCCGCCAAGACGGCAACCGGCGGCACTGGGCCACCTTCCACGAGAAGCGCCGGGACATTTCCGCCGTGCATGAAGTCCCACCCGCAGTCCTCGATCGATCGCAGCCGCACTCCGCCGCCCCCGACGACGAGCACATCGCCTTCCCGGCGGCCCCCGATCTCGTCAAGTAGCCCGCCCCACAGTGCCGTGCCGTCCTCGTAGCAGGTACAGACCAACAACACTTCACCGGGCTCCGGCTGGGGAAGCCTAGGAAAGGACATGACTCTCCTCCGAAAGACTGCGGCCGTCGCCTCGTCGTAATTGGTCCTGGCCGTGGGGCTGCGTCCTGCAGGACATCCCGGTCAGCCGCGACTCGTAGATGACGTGCCCGGACTCGGTAGCCGACCGATTACGCACCGCCGCAAGCGAGCCGACCTCTCGACATCATCGGCAACACGTCGAAAGCTGACCTGCACAGCAGCGACAGTAGCCGACCCTCGAGATCGGGGTGCTTTCGATACCACCACGCTCGCCAACTCGAATCCCCCTGCTGCGCAAAGTAACTGGCGAAGATCATCACCCAACCAATCAGCAAGAGGAAGCGGAATCTCAAAAACATGGCGGATCCGCCATGTCACCGCGATCCATTCTGAGATGCCGCCACGAGTTCTGAGACCCGACAGCTGCAGCCGCCCAGTGTGCGAGCGCGCCGATGGTTCGGTCTGCGAAATCGATACCGACGGCTGGCCCACCGAGCACGACGACCCCGAGCCTATGAAAAAGGACCGCCACTACCAGGCCTCGCACACCTTTGCCCCACCTCGCACACCGACTCACCGCGCGAAACACCGTGCGGCGGTTACGAAAGTATGCGAGACGTGCAGAGGTATGCGGTGGGATCACGGGCTGGGCGGGGAGACTCTCAAGGGTTCACCGGTGAAGGTCGCCGTCATATTGCCTGAGGCTCCGGCTGGGTTTCTCGCGTAGATCTCGACGGCGGGGCCTGAGTCGACGGGGCCGTTGGTGGCGTGGCGGAATGCGTAGTAGGTCACTGTGCCGTTGGGCACTTTGATCGACTGCGGTGCGCCAGCAAGCAGGCCGGCGATTGCGCGCAGGTCTATGGCGGCGAGATCGACGGTCGGCGCATCGGGTTTTCGGCCGGTGCGAATATCGGGCTCTCGGAAGGTTCCGTTGTAGTAGTAGCGCGCAGTCGCAGCCGGATTGCCGACCGCCGCGCGTTCGAAGAGCACATACCCCGGATACAACGAGACCTCGTCGGCCTTGGTGTCGCCGAATTCAGCACGGTACTCGGCGAGGAAATACGCGAGCCCGGCACCCGTGGTGAGCGTCGGCACGTGTTCGGATGGGCCGAATGGTCCGCCCGCGCAGCTCGCGATACCGCCCACCGCGGCACCGAGCACCGCGGCCGCGCCGATGACCGCCACCGGTGCGAGCCAACGCCGTGGCCGCCTGCGATCCACCCGGACCACCGGCGCGTCCACCAGGTTGTCCGGGATCTGCAGATCGCCGACGATGGCATCGAGTTCGCCGAAGGATTTGGCGGACATGGCCTTTGCGGTGCGGGCGGCGTGTTCGTCCTCGGTGATCTGACCATCGGTCAGTGCCGCGTCGAGCAGGCCGCACACGTCGGCACGGTCGGTGTCGCGGGCCCGGATGCCGCCATAGCGCGTCGTCGCCATCAACGCCTCACTTCTCGAAAGGCACCGCGCGCGCGACCGCGCCCGCTGGAGTCAGCAGTAGATATCCGGACTCGTTGAACTTGTTGCCCGCGTAAATGGTTACGTACGGGCCGTTCTTCGGTATGCCGAAACTGTTGTACGCACCGGCATCGTTGATCTCGACATCCATATGCGTGACAAAGCCGTTGGCCACCCGCAGGGTGCTCGGCGCGCTCGCGAGCGCATCACTGATCGCGGCGACATTCAGCTGCGCGAGATCAACGGCGGCTTTATCGGCCTTGCGGCTGGTCACGCTGCTCGACTGCTGGAAGCCGCCGCGATAGTCGTAGCCGATCAACCGATTCGGCTCGCCCGGCACCGCACGCGACACGATGGCGTATTCCGGATACAACGTCAGCTGATCGATCTTCAGATCGCCGAATTTGTCGCGGTATTTCCCCAGGAACAGCGTGAGCCCTTCTCGGGTAAGCAGATTCGGCGTCGCGATCACACTCGGTTGCACCGATCCCAGATCCACGACAACCGGTGCTGCAGCAGGGGCGGTTCGGTATCCGATACACCGCTGGTCAGCACGAAGGCGGCGACCGCGGCACAGACAGCGCTGGCCCCGACCGCAATCCGATACCAGCGCCGACGATTCGATCGAGGCGGCTGCGGTGGCGGCGCGGCGCCGCTGGGTCGTTGCAGATCGTCGACCAATTGCGCCAGTTCGCCAAGGGTTTTCGCCTCGCCGGCCAGTTCGGTGAGGGCCTGATGCTCATCCTCGCTCAGCTGACCGTCGCCGCGCGCATTGTCGATCAGTTGGCGGGTGGTGTCACGATCGACATCGCGTGCCCGGGTGTGATCGGGATAACGTCCACCGGTTCCGGCTCGACGCAACAGGTTTCGGGGAGGCGGCGATTCGCTCGACACCAGATCAGCTACGGCGGACGGTACTTGCAGATCACCGACGAGGCGTTCGAGCTCACCGACCGTCCTCGCGGTCTCGGCCTGCGCGGTACGGTCGCGATATTCATCGGCGCCGAGCTGCCCTTCCGCATAGGCCGCATCCAGCACACTGGACGCGTTGGCACGGTCGAGGTCACGCGCGCGCATACGTCCGGATGCTGCCGTTGACCGCCCGGATGTGGCGGGGGACACGGGAGAATCGTAATCCGCCGATGCCGGTAACGCCCCAGTTCAACAATGAATACCGGTCGGTCGATCCCACACAGCCCAGCGCGGCCCGCGCCCGGCCCCGCTACTCTGGTTCTCGTGCGAATTCAGCGACAGGTGGTCGACTACGCTCTCAAGCGTCGGTCGCTGCTCGCTGACGTCTATGCGGGCCGTGTCGATGTCGGCGAGGTTTGTGATGCCAATCCCTACCTCTTACGTGCGGCGAAGTTCCACGGTCGGGGGAGCGAGGTGACATGCCCGATCTGCCGGAAAGAGCAGTTGACGCTCGTATCCTGGGTCTACGGCGACGGCCTCGGCCCGATGGCGGGATCGGCTCGCACACCAGAGGAATTGATACGCCTCGCCGAGACTCGCGAGGAGTTCTCGGTCCATGTCGTCGAGGTATGCCGGAGCTGCAGCTGGAATCATCTGGTGCAGTCCTATGTGCTCGGTACCGCTCCGTCGCCGACGCGGCGGCGCACGGGCACCAGGGCCAACCGGCGCACCGCAGCCGAATGATGTGCCAGGTCATCTGCCCGTCGGGTGACACGCGGAGCCTCGACGCGTCCGCCGCGGCGATAATCGCCGCACCGCGCCCCGCAGACCGTTACGAGTTATGGAGATCTTGTCAGTGAATTCGCCCTACGAGACTTCCCCCTACGGCGATGAACCGCACGGCGGCCGGACTCAGCGAAGTTCACCACAGCCTCCGAACCCGTATCCCGGGCAGCGACCGGCTGGTCCCCCACCCGGTCGGCCGGGTCCCGGTGGTCCGCGGCCCCCGCAGGGCGGGTATCCCGGTGAACCGCCGCGCGGTCCGCAGCCGCCGCCGCGTCGACCGGTTCCGCCGCCGCAGGGCCGTCCGCCGCAAGGGCGACCGCTACCCGATAACGCCCCGCCCGGCGCGCAGTCCACGCAGAAGATCGAACGCCCGAATCGGCAGCCCGGTTCGCTGACCGACGCCGTCGCCGAACGCAACCGCCGCACGGCCCCGCCCACCGGTCCCCGACCGGCCAGCCCGCGGCCCGGTCAGGATCGCCCCGGCCAGGATCGGCCCGGGGCCCGGCGCCCCAACGGCTCCGGCCCCACCACCGGCGAGCGCCGCGCGACCGCGGGCACGCCGCCCTCAGGGCCGCCGCCGCGCCGCAATGGCGGTAACGGTGGTTCGGGCGGACCGGGCGGTCGTCGTCCCGGTGCGAAGAAGAAGTCGCCGTGGCGGATCGTGCGCCGGGTCATCTACGTCCTGCTAGCCCTGTCCATCATTTTGCCGAGCACGGTCTTCCTGATCGCCTACACCACGGTTTCGGTACCCCAGCCGGGTGACCTCAAAACCAACCAGGTCGCGAATATCCTCGCCAGCGACGGCACCACGGTGATCAGCAAGGTCGTACCGCCGGAGGGCAACCGCACCGACGTCACCATCGACCAGATTCCGCCGCATGTGCGCAATGCCGTGATCGCGGCCGAGGACCGGGACTTCTACACCAACCCGGGCTTCTCGGTTTCCGGCTTCATGCGCGCCGCCCGGGATCAAGCCCTCAACAGGGAGAGCGCGGGCGGTGGCTCGACCATTACCCAGCAATACGTGAAGAACGCGCTCGTCGGTGACGAACACTCACTGACCCGCAAGATGCACGAGCTGGTCATCTCGGCGAAGATGGCGCGGCAGTGGAGCAAGGACGAAATCCTCGCCGCCTACCTGAACACCATCTACTTCGGTCGCGGTGCGTACGGCATCGATGCCGCCGCCAAGGCCTACTTCGCCAAGCCGGTCTCGGAGCTCACCGTGGCCGAGGGCGCGGTGCTCGCCGCCACCATCCAGCAGCCCTCCGGCCTGGATCCGGAGAAGAATCCCGAGGGCGCGAAGTTCCGCTGGAATTATGTGCTCGACGGCATGGTCTCCGGCGGCAATCTGAAGGCCGAAGAGCGCCAGACCCAGCAGTTCCCGCAGGTGGTCCCCGTGACCTCTAACAAGGACAAAGGCCTGGACGCCGGGCCCGAAGGTCTGATCAAGACCCAGGTGCTCAAGGAGCTGGCGGCCGCGGGCATCAGCGAACAGCAGCTCAATACCGCTGGCCTGTCGATCACCACAACGATCGATCCGAAGGCACAGCAGGCCGCCGTCGACGCCGCGCAGAAGAAGATGCAGGGCGAACCGGAAAAGCTGCGCGCCGCAGTGGTTTCAGTGGATCCGAAGACCGGTGCGGTGCGCGCCTACTACGGCGGCGACGACGGTCAGGGCTACGACTTCGCCAATGCCGGTCTGCAGCCGGGATCCTCGTTCAAGGTCTTCGGTCTCGCGGAGAACCTGGAATTGGGCAAACCGCTGTCGGAGATGTATGACAGTTCGCCGATCACTGTGAACGGCATCAAGATCACGAATGTCGAAGGCGAGCAGTGCGGCACCTGCACCATCGCCGAGGCGCTCAAGCGCTCGCTGAACACCAGCTTCTACCGCATGGAGCTGGATATGCAGAACGGTCCGGCGAAGATCGCCGATATGGCGCACAAGCTCGGCATTCCGGAGACCATTCCGGGCGTCGGCAAGAGCCTGGTCGAGCCGGACGGTTCCCCGCCGAACAACGGCATCGTGCTCGGTCAGTACCAGGCCAGGGTGCTGGATATGGCCTCGGCCTACGCGACGCTGGCCGCCTCCGGCGTCTACCGCGCACCGCACTTCGTCACCAAGGTGGTGAGCGCCGACGGGCAGGTGCTGCTCGACCGCGGTGATGTCGCCGGTGAACAGCGAGTCTCGGCGGCGGTCGCGGACAACGTCACCGACGCGATGAAGCCGATCGCGGCGTGGTCGCGCAATCACAACCTGGCCAACGGCCGCGAGTCGGCGACCAAGACCGGTACCGCCCAGCTCGGCGACACCGGCGAGAACAAGGACGCCTGGATGGTCGGCTACACCCCGTCGCTGTCCACCGCGGTGTGGGTCGGCTCCATCGATAACTCGGCGCTGCGCAACTACAGCGGCGGCATGGTCTACGGCTCCGGTCTGCCCTCGGATATCTGGAAGGCCACCATGGACGGTGCTCTGGACGGCACCCCCAAGGAAAACTTCCCGAAGCCGCCCCCGATCAAGGGCCAAGCTGGTGTGCCCGCGTGGTCCGCACCGTTCACCCCGCCGTCGACCACGGAGTCGCCGCTGATCCCGCCGATCCAGATCGTCCCGAATACGATCGACACCCCGTTCGGACCGATCCAGATCCCCGGCGTGCAACCGCAGACGCAGCAGCGCCAGCCGCAACAACAACAGCAGCAGCCGGAGTCGACGCCGATGCCGGGACAGCCGACGGCGAACTCCGACGGTTCGATGCCGACGACCACCGGATCGCCACAATCCGGTGGCACCGGTAACGGCAACGGCAGTCAACCGACCCGCACCCGGTAGCCTCGGGTGCCGTGACCGAACCGCAACTCGTGGACGAGCGGACGAACGCAAGAGCGCCGCAGACCGACGGGATGCCGTCCGGTGCAACACAGTCCGGCGGCGCGACGCACTATGTCGCGCCCGCGCCGCTGGCACCGGATCTGCGCTCGGCCGACGGCCGAGATCGCCCCAGCCGCAATGATTCCCTGACCGCGCAGCTGAGCACGGTCGTCGGCGGCCCGGTCGGTGACCACGCGCTCATCGGCCGGGTCCGGTTCTGGACCCCGATGCGGGTGTTGCTCGCCTTCGCACTGGTGTTCCTCGCGCTCGGCTGGGCGAGCAAGGCGGGCTGCATCCAGCAGACGACCACCTCCGACGGTTCGCTCACCCTCGACTGGAACAACGGCCGCCAGTACATCGCCATGTGCTACTCGGATACCGTGCCGCTCTACGGCGCGGAACGGCTGAACGAGGGCGCCTTCCCATACAAGAAGGAATGGACCGAGCAGACCGCGGACGGCGGCCGAGAGACCAGGTACATGGAGTATCCGGTGCTGTCCGGGCTCTATCAGTACGCGGCGATGCAGGTCGCCAAGACCTGGGATGCCTCCCCGCTGCCCGGTGCGCTGCAGGTGGTCATCTACTTCAATGTGGTCGCGGTGGGTCTGGCCTTCGCCTGGCTGGTCACGGTATGGGGCTCGGCACAACTGGCGGGGCGGCGGGTTTGGGATGCCGCGCTGGTCGCCTGTTCGCCGCTGGTTATCGTGCACGCGTTCACCAACTTCGACGCGCTCGCGACGGCTTTCGCCGCCACCGGCCTGCTCGCCTGGGCCCGCCGACGACCGTTGCTCGCGGGTCTGCTGCTCGGACTCGGCGGTGCGGCCAAGCTCTACCCGCTGCTACTACTCGGGCCGATCGTGGTGTTGTGCCTGCGCGCCGACCCACTGCAGCGGGTGCCGAGCGCACGGCTCGGGCTCCGGTTGAGCGATATCGACAGCTGGCGTACCGCGATGACCTGGCTGCGCGAAACCCCGTATCGCACGCAATTTCTCAGCGCCCGGCCGCTCGGCGCGGCCGCCTTGACCGTTGCGGCCGCGGCGGGCACCTGGCTGGTGGTGAACCTGCCGATCGCACTGCTGTATCCCGATGGCTGGCGGGAGTTCTTCCGGCTCAACACCACTCGGCATGCCGATCCGGATTCCATCTACAACGTCATCACCTCGTTCACCGGCTGGGCCGGATTCGACGGCGAGATCGGACATGTCGAACAGCCGACCATCCTGAATCTGGTGTCGCTGCTGGTATTCGTCGCCGCCTGCGCGGCGATCGCCTATATCGCGCTCACCGCCCCGCGCCGGCCGCGCCTGGCCCAGCTGTGCTTCCTGGTCGTCGCCGCCTTCCTGATCACCAATAAAGTGTGGAGCCCGCAGTATTCGCTGTGGCTGGTGCCGCTGGCCGTGCTCGCGCTGCCGCATCGCCGAATTCTGTTGGCTTGGATGACCATCGACGCGCTGGTCTGGGTGCCGCGAATGTTCTACTACCTCGGCCTGGACCGCAAGGGCCTGCCCGAGCAGTGGTTCACGGGCACTGTCGGGCTGCGCGATATCGCGGTACTCGCGCTGTGCGCCTTGATCATTCGACAGATCTACCGACCGGAGGAGGATCTGGTCCGGCGCGATTTCGTCGACGATCCGGTCGGCGGCGTCGTCGATCGCGCACCGGACCCGCTGCTGCCCTGGCTGCCGGAGGCGCTGCGGCCGAGGACGGCTCTGGTACGCGCTTAGCTGGTGCGCAGGAAGCGCGCCTGCCTGGCGGGTTCGTGTGGCAGCAGATCCAGATCCAGCTGCCACGCGCTGCCGGTCCACGGATCGAACAGCGGGGTGCCGTCGACCGTCGGCAGATGACGGCAGGACTGCGACAGCATCGCCACCGTCCCATCGCTGGACTCGGATTCGTCGGTGCCAACGATCACCGTGGACAGCCCGATCAAATCACCGCGCACCAGCAACGTCGCGATGCGGTGGGCGTCCGCGCTCTGGTATCCGTGCGGGAAGTCCGCGGCGAGCAGGACCCTGTGCTCGGTCGGTGGCGTGAAATTCCCACTGGAATAAGCCAATTCGGCCAGGTCAGCGGCCTCTACCAGGGTCTGCAGCCGCGCCGAGATATCGCCGAAATCGGTGATCGGCGGGCCGTTCAGCACCGGGGTAAGCGGACCGACGAGCTGGCTGAACGCTCCCGTCAGATCGATCATGTCGACCAGGGTGCGCCGACCGGGATCGGCCGCGAGCAGTCGCGCGAGCACCGCACCGACGACCGGGGTCGCCGCGGCCGAAGATTCGGTATCGATCCACAGCGGGCGGGTCAGCGGCACCGGCACACAGTACGGAATGCGCAGCGGCCCGCGCTCATTCGCGTAGAGTTCGCCGAGTCGAATGCCGTCGCTCGGCGTCGGCGCACCGTCCCAGGCGGGCGAATCCCAGGACGCGAGTGACGGCGGCAATTGCCGATCGGCTTCGGCGAGTTCGCGTATGAGCGCTTCGCTATCGCCCAGGTGGTTCCCCTCCGCGGTGGCAATCAGATCGTCACAGCGACGCTGTGCCGCCTGCCTGGCCTCCTCGGCGGCCGGGGTGTTCCTGGTCGCCGGATCCGAAACCGCCGCGGACAGTTCCTGATCCAGCCTCTGCATGGCGTAGTCACGCGCGGAGATGAGTGCGGCGGCCGAGCGCGCGGCATCCTCGAAGATCATCCACAGGCGTTCGAGTCCGTGCGCGACCTCGAGCGGCGCCGGACCGGCGCCCAGGGAGTCGGGACCGCTGATGGTGTCCTGACCGCTGGTCCGGCCCGGATTGCGGACCGGTTCGGCTCCCCGCAGGTCGGCCGCGCTGTGTTGGCCGGACTGCGGTGTCGCCGCTTCGTCGACCTCGACGCCGTGCGCGGTGAGCAGCACAGCAAGACCACCGGCATAGCCCTGACCGACTGCGCGCAACTTCCAGTCGGTTCCGCGCCGATACACCTCCAGGCAGATCAGCGCGGTCTCTCCCGCCGATGGAGTGATCGCGAATTCCGCTGTAGCGACATCGTTCACGGCGAGTTCAGCGGTGACCGCACCGAGTCCATCCGCCTGCGCGGGCGCGGCCGGATCGGCGCTGACCACCAGTAGCACCGCTTCGGCGTCGGCGCGCACCTCGCCGAGCCGGATGGTGACGCCGCCCTCGGACAGCGTCACCCCCGCGGTCTCGGTCTGGTTGTAGAACACGAAATCGCCGGTATCGAAGACCCGCAGGTTCTGCGCCACCACTAGCGCCGAAACATCCAGGGCAGCCCCGGCTTTCGCGCTGAATCGAACGATATCGCCGGTCAGCACCATATTCTGACCGGCCTTCAGCTGAATCACGTTGTCCGCCCCGTTATTTCGTGCAGTTGTCGCTCAATTACCCAGGAACCGGCCCAGCTGTGGCACCGCTTCACCGGGATGTTTGGCCTGGAAGCCCTCGCCGAGCGCCTGTAACTTCCAATCGCTGCCCACCCGGAACAGCTTGGCCATCGCCATCGCGGTGAACGCCATACCGCCTGCCATGGTGTACCTGGCCAGCTCGCCGTTGTTGGCGCCATCGACCAAGCGGCAGAACGCATTCTGGACTTGTTCGAAGGTATGGCCCTTATAGGAGGTCACGATGAACACCAGCGTGCTGACATGCGCCGGGATACGGGTCAGGTCGACCAGAATGACCTCGTCGTCGCCCTCGCCCTCACCGGTGAGGTTGTCGCCCTGGTGTCGGACCGAACCGTCCTTGGAGGTCAACTGTCCGTAGTAGGCCACATCCACCACATTCATATCGGCGAACATCACCACCGACGCGTCGAGGTCGATATCGACGGTCCGGTTGCCGAACATGCCGCGGCTGCGCACCGGATCCCAGCCCAGACCCATCTTCACGAAGGTCAGCGCGGAGCCGCCCTCCTTGCGCAGGGTGACCCGCTGGCCCTTGAGCAGGCTGACCGGACGATCCTTGCTCAGGCTGATCTCACCGGGCGGCTGCTGCTGCGCGGCGGGCTGGGCGGGCGGCGGATAGCCCTGGCCCGGTCCGGGCTGTCCGGGCGGCGGGTAACCACCGGGTCCGGGCGGCGGCGGGTAGCCCTGTCCGGGCGGCGGGTAGCCGGGTCCGCCTTGCGGGTAGCCCTGCTGTGTCGGTGGGTACTGCGGCTGCTGCTGCGTCGGGTACGCGGGCTCGGGCGGTGGCGGGTAGCCCGGTGCGGGCTGGGCAGGCTGGTAGGACGGAGGCGGCGGGACCTGCGTCGCGGCCGGGGACTCGTCGACGGTGACACCGTGATCGGTGACCAATGCCGCGAAACCACCCGCGTAGCCCTGGCCGACCGCGCGCACCTTCCACTCACTCTGGCGCCGGTACAGCTCGAGCGCGATCACGATCGACTCGGTGTTCAAACCGTCGATGCGGTACTCGTACAGCCGATTACCCGCTGAATCCGACACGATCGCCGTCGGCGCGGGGAACCGGCCGAAATTGCTGGTCGCGTCGTCCAGAGTGATCACCGCGCGGATCTGCGCGATATCCGCGGGCACCGCATTCAGCGCGACCGCCAGCGACGCGGGCTGCCCGGCCGGCGCGGGCTGGAGATTCACCCCGGGGCCATTGGGCTGATTGAAGAAGACGAAGTCCGCGTCGGAACGGACCTTCCCCGACTCGGTGACCAATAGCGCGGACAGGTCCGCGGGTGCGGTCAGCTGGACGGAGATCACCACGTCATTGGCGGCCAGCGGGCCATTCTGACCCTTGGCGAGTGTTGCGGACAAGTTCGACCCTTCGCTTGTCGGTGCGTACGGTGCCACTCTACGAGAAACGTGCCGAACACGATCCGAAGTAACTCCTCGCCGTGGCCCATACGGGTACTCCAAGATCGGTTAGGGTGGCGAAACGCGGTCGGAATGGCGGGCGATATACCCGTGTTCCCCCTACCAGACAGCAGGCAAACTCCCTATGGCGCAACTGTTCGAGCAGTCGAAAAAGGTGATCGAGGCACACCTCGCGGGATCGAGTATCCGCGCGATTTCCGGCTCGATGGTCGCCTACGAAGGAAATGTACAGTTCAAATCGGCCGGTTTCGGCGGCGGCGACGGCGTACTCGCCGGGCTCAAGCGGCGCGCCACCGGCGAGAAGCTGTCGCTGATGGAATGCAGCGGCAACGGCCGGGTCTTCTTCGCGGTCAACGGTCAGCACGTCACCGTCGTGAATCTGAATAACGAGACGCTGCAGGTCGAATCGCAGCAGTTGCTGTGCTTCGCCGGAAACCTGCGCACCGATGTGCGTTTCGCCGGTCTGCGCGGTGCCTCCTCGGGTGCCGGCCTGTTCACCACCACGGTGACCGGACAGGGACAGGTGGCACTGCTCTCGGCGGGCGGTCCGCTGATCCACCTGGAGGTTTCGCCGCAGTATCCGCTGATCGTGGATCCGGATGCCTTCGTCGCCTGCCAGGGCAATCTCAATCAGTCGTTCGTCACCGATGTTTCGTGGCGTACCTTCGTCGGCCAGGACGCCGGGGAGGCGTTTTCGCTCCGCTTCGACGGTCAGGGCCTCGTTTTGATCCAACCGGCGGAACGGTAAGGGGGCCGACGATGTTCGAGAAGGTCAACGGCAAGGTCGTCAAGGTCGACGTCGGAATGGCGGGCGGTGTGGTCGCGCGCAACGGCGCGATGCTGTTCTACACCGGCGATATTTCCTTTGCGCCGCATCAGATTCCAGGAGCCGCACCCGGAATGGGCGGTGGCGGCGTCATGCGGATGGCGGGTCGGATGATGGCCGGCGAGCACGAGCGCACCATGCTGGCCACCGGTAATGGCGAGGTGCACTACGGGTTCGCCGGGCTGGAAGTGCATGTGGTGCAGATGCAGCCGGGCGCGGTGCTGCGCGTCGAGGCCTCGCGGCTGCTGGCCAATACCGCCGCGCTGCAGAGTTCGATTGTGTCCGTGATGAGTTCGGGCGGTGGTGGCGGCGGCGGGCTGATGGGTGCGTTGCGCGGAGCGGCCAGTGGTGCGCTGACCGGTCAAGGGATGTTCACCACGCAGCTGTCCGGACAGGGCGCGGCGGTGCTGCTGGCACATGGCGGATTCTTGGAACTGCCGGTGGGCGGGCCGAATCCTATCGTGGTGGATCCGCAGGCCTTCGTCGCCGCCTACGGCAATGTGCAGACCGAGTTGAAGACGGCATTGAGCTGGCGCGATGCGGTAGGGCGCGGTTCCGGTGAGGCGATGCAATTGCATTGCGTCGGACAGGGTGTCGTGTATGTGCAGGCCTCGGAAGAGAAGTTGTGAACCTATGACCGACATCTTGAATCCACTGAAACTCGGTGAGAGCGACAACCTTCCGGGCAACAGCTATGCCTATTGCATCGATCTGAACAAGCCGTGGTTCATGCGCAAGGGCGCGATGATCGCCTACTACGGCGATATGCGGTTCCAGATGCTCACCCACGGATTGCAGGGCGGGCTGCTGCATATGGTCTCGCAGCAGTTCTCCGCACCGCTGTTCACCGGCGATTACGTGATCGCCGAGGGCCACGGCAAGCTGATCATCGGTGACCGCGGATACGACATCAATTCCTATGACCTCGAGGACAATGGCAACCTGACCATCCGCGCCGCCAATCTGCTCGCCTTCGAGCCGGGGCTGTCGCTGAATCAGTCCATCGTTCCCGGATTTCTCACCCTCATCGGCACCGGTAAGTTCCTGGCCTCCTCCAATGGCCCGGTCATGTTCGCCGAACCGCCGCTGCGCGTGGATCCGGAAGCCCTCGTCGGCTGGGCGGATTGCCCGTCCCCCAGCCACCACTACGACCAGCGCTGGGTCTCCAGCTTCCTGGCCGCCGGTGCGGCGCGGTTCGGGGTGAACTCCGGTGAGGAGCGCCAGTTCGACTTCACCGGTGCCGGAACGGTTCTCATCCAGTCCAGTGAGAAGATCCTCAGCGATTCCGCGCTGGTCCGCACCATCGAGGGGCAATTGCAGAGCGGTGTGACCGTCGGCGGCCTACAGCGATTGCAGGGCATCATCGCCCAGCAATTGGGTGCTCAACAGCAAAATTACTGATCCGGATGACCTGAGGATCATCCCCGGGGTCCTTCCTTCGGCGGACTCGGCAAGCCCGGACCGGCGAATAGCTTCCCAACAGTAGGCATAGTGTTGGGAGGCACTCATGGGTATCGGACTCGTGATCGCGATCGTCGCGGTCATCGCGCTGGTGGTGAAGCGGTTCTACGGCGAACCGATGAATGCCCGCGATACTTTCGGACTACCGGTCATCCTCTTGGCGATCGGCATATACAGCCTCACCAAGATCGCCGACCTCAACGGTACCGATATCACCTGGCTGATCATCGGCGGCGCCGTCGGTCTCGCCTTCGGCGCCCTACGCGGCACCACCGTCGGCATCTTCACCCGCGACGGCCACCTGTGGCAGCGCTACACCGTGCGCACCGTGATCGTCTGGGCCGTATCGATGACCGCGGGCTTCGCCATCAGCGCCCTAGGCACCACTATGGGCATGCACCACGACGCCCGCCCCACCACCCTGTCCATCGGCATCAGTATGGTCGGTGAAATGCTCACCCTCGGTGTGCGCGCCTTCTCCACCGGAGTCCCGTTCGCCCCGGACAAGACCTCGTCCAGCTCCCTACTCGACCGCATCGCGCCACAGGCAACGCCGAAATCCGCGCCGGAACTCCCCTTCCCGACGAATCCCTCGTACCCTCGCCCGGACCGCCCCGCGACGGAGGGCCATCCCGCGGCACCGAAACATCTGTATTCCAACCCGTCTCACCCCGAACCCGACGCCGCGGCCAACCCGTCCGCTTCAAACCACCCCTACCAACCGCCCCGCCTCGATCACTCCCCGACCCTCCGCGAAGCCCTCGACTGGCTCAACCGCACCCGAAACCGCTGACCTCGTTATCATCACGCGACCGGAAGGACTGGCGGGCTTGCCCGTCAGTCCTTCCGCGCCAGCCCGAAACGCGCCGCGAACGCCGACATTTCGTCGAACTGCACGGCCTGGTCAGTGGCGGTAGCGCCGACAATGATCCGGGTCACGCCTTGTGCAACGAATCCGTCGACCCGATCCTGCGGCATATCGATCGAGCCCCATCGGGTGTATTCCAATGTGGCCGGATCTCGGCCCGCCGCAACGGCGGTGGACTTCGCCAGATCCCACTGGTGCGCACGTTCGGCGGGCATCAGCATCCCGCCCGGGAAGTATCCATCGCCGCGTCGTCCCACCCGCCGCGCCGCCGCCCGACTCGATCCGCCGATATGGATCGGCAACTGGTCTCCGCCATGGGGTTTCGGGTATACGCACAGCTTGTCGAACGAAAAGAATTCGCCGTGGAAGTCGACACCATCCGCACCGCCGCCCCACAGCAGGCGCAGCACATCGATCGCCTCTTCGGTTCGACGACCACGGGATGCGAAGTCCACCCCCACCGCGGCGGCCTCACCCGGCAAGGTGCCGAGTCCGACTGTCAGCAAACGCATTCGGCCCTTGGACAGCACATCGATGGTCGCCAGCCGCTTGGCCAGTACCACCGGATGCCGATACGGCAGCAGCAGCACACCGGTGCCCAACAGGATCCGGTCCGTTGCCGCGGCGACGAAACTCAGACAATCGAGCGGATCGGGAAACGGCAGTGTCGGTGGCATTTCGTACTCGCCGACCACCGCACCCGGATAGAGAGCGATATGGTCCGGCAGGTAGATCGACTCGAAACCGCACGCCTCGGCATGTTGCGCGAACGCCATCAGCCGGTCCGGATCGGTACCGTAATACGGTGTGCTGTAATTGATTCCGAACTTCATCGGGACACCGCCGCCGAATCGAGCTGGTCGCGCAGTTGCGATCGCACCGCATGCAACCGATCGATTGCCACCTCGACTTCGTCGAGCTTGCGCCGCAATGTCGCCACCGAATCCGGGCAGACATCCCCGGAGGTATTTCCGGCGCGGATGCACGCGACGAACGGGCGGATATCGTCGAGATCGAAGCCCACGTCGAGCAGCCTCCGGATCTTGTGGACGACCTGCAGTTCCGACTCGTCATAGATGCGATACCCATTGGTCGAGCGCCGCGCCCGCACCAAGCCGTGCTCCTCGTAGTAGCGCAGCGTCCTGGTGCTCGTCCCGACGCGCTCGGCCAGCTCACCGATCAGCATTCGACCTCCTTCACGACCCGTCGGGGCAACGCTAAACCTTGTCGCCGGTGTCAACGCAAGGTCAGCTACGTGGCCTTTCCGGTGCGGCCTTGATAAACCAGTTGATGATCTCCTCGCCCGCGAGAATTCCGGAGGCGCGGGTGATGGTGAGATTGGGGTGGGTCCAGTTGAGTTGTTCGAGTTCGCCGTGGCGTGGACGGATGGCGGAGTCCGCAGTGCGCAGCATCTCGGCGTCCAGGGCACCGTCACCTGCGGCGAGAGTCGTGGCCGCATCGGTGAGTTCACCATTTTCGACCAGCCGGCGACGGACTTCGCGCACCGCATGACTCTTACAGACGACCAGGGGCATCGTGTAGATCTTGCGGCCCTGCTGGGAGACGGACCAGCCGCGCGGGCGGCACCAGGCATCCCATTCGGAGAGGAAGCCGTCCGGAACTTCCTTGGGTTTCACCACCAGGTAGGTGAACAGATGATCGGCGACCCGGAATTTGGTGACCCAGGAATCGTCGATTCGCGCACGCAGTTCGGTATTCACCTCCGACAATGTGGCGCCACTTGCCCGCATCTGCGCGTCGATATCGATGCGCCAGCGCATATCCGGCACGCCGTCGACCAGGATGTTCCCGCCATTGCTCGTGATCGCATATCGCCAGGGTGCGCCGGGCAATTGGATACGTTCGAACTGCTTGATGGTCCGAGTGGTGGTGGGGATGACGGCGGCGGGTCCGGTCAGGGTCTGCATACGCAGCGCGGCGGTGGTCGTCATGAACGACAGTGGCGCGCCCTCGAGGTGTTCCACACAAACCATCGGCACTTCGCCGGTGGCGTGGAAAGCGTTGCGCGAATAGATCATCGTCCGATCTAGATCGGTAGCAATCAGAGCGTGTCTTCGTAGTTTTCGCAAATGCATTACTGCTGTATGTCCTTGATCAATCCCATGCACGAATAGGCCAGGTCGGGCACGACCTCGACCGGAACGCCGCGGGCCGCGGCGAGCAGACGGATATGCGCGTGCTCCGGTGCGTCCGCCGCACGCACCAGCACCCGCCACGGCAGCCGCCGCAGCAACACCCGAGTCGTCTCGCCGACACCGGGTTTCACGAAATTCACACTGGCGACACCGTATTCCTCGCGCACCTTGTCGACCGAGGCCCAGCCGGTCCAGGTCGGTGTCCGGTCCGCGGCGCGCACGGCGGACAGTTCGGCGGGCACGCGATCCCGGATCGCGTCGAAGGCTGCGGTCACCGTGTCGAGCAGGCGTCCGGAGACATCGTCGGCCGCCAGTTCGCGATAGAACTTCGCACCATGGAAATCGCCCGGACCGATCAGCGTGTCATTGAGCACGGTGCGCGAAATCAGCCCGGAGACTGTCGAATTCAGGCATGCGGAGGCGATCAGGAAATCGTCTCGGGTGCCATAGGTGCGCACGCAATGTCCCGGGTCGGCGAGCACGGCGAGCTCGTCATTGAATCGGGCGCCGCCCGCGGCGTGATAGGCGTTCAGCGCTTCGGTGAGCTCCCGAGTAATGGCACCTTTACCGGTCCAGCCGTCGACGAACACCACCGAGGCCGGATCATGATGCCGGGCGAGATAATCCAGTGCGACGGCGTCGATACCACGATCGCGCACGATGGATACCGCATAGTGCGGCACATCGAGACTTCGCGACCGCAGCCAGCGGCGCATGAGAATTCCGATCGGCGTACCCGCCCGGGCCAGTGAAACCAGCACGATATCGGTACCGCGTTCGGTGACAACGAGTTCCGATACCGTCGCAACGGCGAGCGCGAGTCGCTCGGCACTCTCGGCCAACACCTCGTCGAACAGCGAGCGGTATGCCGCATCGGGCTGATATTCGATCGGCAGCGATTCCGCATAATGTGCGGCACCGGACTGGATCCGGTGTTCCCGCTCGGCCACATCGGCCTCGAGGTCGACCTCGGACAGATCCTTCAGTAGCCAGGAAACCTCCTCGGCCGCATACGATCCGAAGGCCGGTCCGTGCAGCGCAACGGGCAGGGCCAAGGCCGATTGCGGTGAGATATTCGATTCCGGCACAGCGTTCGACCTCATAACATCCTCGGTTCGGCAACGGTCCGTTCCGCATGCAAAAGCCGCGGATCCGCACCTGGAAGCACCGCCAGGACGACATCGTCCCCGGATGCGGTCAGCACATCGATCAGGCCGCCTGCGGCGCGCAGTTCAGCGGTGTCGGCAGGTGCATCTATGACGACGACCAGAACCGGCTCGACGCCGACCGACCGCCCACCAGCGGACCTCGTCAGCCCTGGATAATCCACCGCCCCCTCGCCCCCGGGAGCATGATCGCCCAGCGCCCCATTGCCCAGCGCCCCATTGCCCAGCGCCCCATTGCCCAGCGCCCCATTGCCCAGCGCCCCATTGCCCAGCGCCACCCCATCGTCCAACGCCACCCCATCGTCCAATGCCACCCCATCGTCCAATGCCACCCCATCGTCCAATGCCGCAACTTCGGAAAGCGCGTCCTCGATCCAGTGCGCGTTGTACAAATAACGTGGTTCCACCTCACCAGCCTCAGGCGCAACGAACCGGAAGCCACGCCGTAACGGATACCCCGGCTCATCCAGCACATACGCGGGCGAGCGAGTCGTCGTCTGAAATCGCGTCGCGATCCCGGCATCGGCAAGTTCGGCCGCCAACCGCAACGGCAAATACATCAACTCTTCGTGCCCGAGCACAATCGCGGGTCGACCAGCGAAATCATCGGCGAGCCGAACCCGCAACGCCTCGGCGGCCTGCACAAGCGCCGCCTCGAACGCATCCGTATCGGACCGCAAAATCCCATGCCTACCGCCCTCGGGAACCGAAGCAGGCCAGGGCAACTCGATCCGATCGAACGAACCACGCTGCGCTGCGGTCGGATTCAATACAGGATCCGGCATCGAAGACACCGTCTCGACCAGATCATCGGGCAGCAAGGTCCGCCCGGCAGCCAAACACACGGTGTCGATCCGCGCCCCCAGCTCGTCGGCCGCCACCTCGAACCGCGTCCGATCGCTCTCGGTCCGCATATCCACCAGCGACGCCAGTACATAATGCGCACGCGGCGAAAACGCGTGCAACGCCCGAACCGCATCGATCGCCGTATCACCGGTGGAGATTTCGTCGTCGACGAGCACCAGCGGCAGATCGTTGACGAAGATATCCGCGGGTGCGGGCTGCAGCAGATGCGAGGTGGCGTGCGAATGTCCCTCCTCGAAGCCGGTCAAGGTAGTCGCATCGGGCACCTCGCGACGGGTCGAATGCAGATAGCATCCGGCTCCGATCCGCGCCGCCACACAATGTCCCAAACCCGTTGCGGTCTCGGCGAATCCGAGCACCACTGCCTCGCGATCCCCCAGCACGTCACGCACCAGATCACCCAGTCGATTGCCCGCACCGAGCACAACCCGCGGACCCGTCGGCAGATGTTTCCCGAGCACCGTCGAAACCAGCAGGTGCGCGCGACGCGGATTGCGTCGCAACCCGGGCTGAATCAAAGTTGCGATGGGCAATTCGGCGGGCAGCACGTCAACCGCCCCGCCCCCATGCGAGCGCTCGTGCCGCAACTCGATACCCAAATTCGTTGTCGCCCAGGGGTCGATATTCATTCAGTTACCAACGCTGTCAATAGATCCACGAACGAAACACCCTTATTGGCGACACCGAAAACCCGGGCCCGCAGCAGCGTCTGACGCGCCCAACTGCGATGCGGCCGCATCTCGTTCATCTTGTTCCGATATCCGGATGCCGCGACCCCGCCGACATCGACCTGCAGGATGTCCAGCGCATCCGAATACTCTTCGTGGGTCACCACCGACAGTGCATGCACGGCCGCGACATGCGACGGATGGATCACCGTCTTGCCCTGGATCCCATTGGCCCGATCGAGCGTGATCTCACGTAGTAGCCCGTCCAGATCGCGACTGACCAGATAGCGCCGGAACGGTACCGCATCGGATTCCTCGAACGGCGCGGTCCGCAGCAGCGGCCGGAACATCCGCTCATGGTCGGCGAAGTATTCCCAGACCGGTCCGGTGATCACGAAACCCGTGCCGTCGGAACGCCCCAGGTAATTCACGATATCGGCGATGACATCCGCGACCACCCGCACGTCGTAAATGGTCAGATCCCGGTCCCGCCGAATGCCGAAGGTCGAGCACATATCCGTCGCGCCGATGCGTACCGCGAGTACCCGCTCGCGGTGCTCGCCCAATAGCGTCGCGATTTGGGTCAGCTCCTGATCCCGGGTCTGGCGATGTACCAGCGCGGGCGATTCGAGGACCGGCATGCCGTACACCGGCCTGCTCAAACGCTCGGCGGCCGCCTCGAGTGCGGCGAGATATTTCGGACCGCTCGCACTGTCGAATTTCGGAAAGACGAAGCCGCTCAGTGCCGCTGTCCCGCTGCCGAGCTGTTCGACGATTTCGGACACGGTATCCGCATCACGAACCCGGACGAACAGCAGCGGATTCGGATCCTCGCTTTCGGCAAGCAGATTCAGCGTCGCGACGGTCTGGCGTTTGGCCGATTCCACCTCGTGATCGGCGACCGCATCCTCGAGATCGATGACCATCGAGCACACGCCGCGCGCGGCCCGCTTACTTATCGTCGAGGCGAGGTCATGGCGAGTCGCCGGCGCGTACAGCGTGGCGCCGAGCGCGATCGCCAGAATTTCCCGGTCGGCCTCATCGCCGAACGGTTCCGGTTGTCGATGGAACAGGTGCCGCGCCTCCGGGCCGTGCAACTGGCGAAAATGGCGCAGCGGCAATTGCTTTCGCAGGGAGACCTGTTGCTGGACGACGATGCCCGCGGTCATCGCTTCGCTGTCCTCATCCCTAATGGCGGTGGCCGCATAACCCTGGCCTCATTCTCGTCGTGGTCCTGCTTGTTTTCTCATTCGATCCACTACCCCGGCTACGAACTCCGCGACGGTATCCAATTCGGCCACATAGGCCCAGTAGTCGGGATGGCGCCCCGACAGGTTTTCGGTGATTCGATCGATCCGGTCCACCTGTGCGTCGAGCACAGATCCCCATTCGCCGACGAGCCCGCGGCTCACCGCGAGCATTTGTGCGTCCCGCAGCCGAAATCGTACGGCCTTGGCCTTCTCTTGCGGATTCTCACGGACCTCGCGCAGCAATGTCAGCCGTTTGGTGACGGCATCGATCAAATGCTCGGCCTCGGTGAGGTACCCGCGTGCGGATGTAGTCAGATCAAGCGCAGACTCCGGATTGTTTTCGGCCGCTGCCGCTCGCGCCCGCACCAGGGCGGCATCCGCGGCCTCGATGGCCTTCTTGCTTTCCTGCCCATTGTTAGCCAGATCCGCTGAACTCGCAGCATTGAACTCGCGCAGCATCTCCGAGTAGGCCGGTGCCAGCCGCTCGCCACGAGTGCGTACCGCGGCCAACCTGGTGGCAACCGAGGCGATCGCATTGGCCGCCGCCGCGGCCCGAGAAGGCGCCTGCGTCAATGCTTCTGCCAGCGCTTTCGTCGCCGATTCCAAGCGTCCGGCGGCCTCGCGGATACTCGCGGCGGGCACCTCGGAACCGAGCGACTCGAGTGTGAGCAGCGACTCATCCACCGCCGTCGCGTGCTGGCGCACAGAGGGGTAGCCAGCGTATTCGGATTCGGCGGCCTGCCTGCGCACACCCGCCGCCGCGACCTTCACCTGCTGCGCGAATTGTGGCACCGTGCCCGCCACCGCGACGGCATGTTCGAGCTGGGACTGATTACCGCGATAGAACTCGTCGACGGCACGGGCCGCGTCGGTCAATTGCCGCACCAGGGTGTCTACCCGCGGCTGCCGCTGCGGCATCGGCGTGTCGTCGCGCTCGACGTTATCCAGTTCCTCGGTGAACGTCAGATATGCGCCTGCGGCGTCATAGCATCTGCTGCGCACGGGTTCCCATTTCGCGCCCATCCGTCGCTCCGGGAAGACCTGTTCGCAGGCGTGCACCGCCGCCTCGGCCGCACTCTGGCGCCGATCCATATCCAGGAATGCGGCAGCCAGCGTCGACCGGGCCTGTGCAATCCATTCATTGTTCCCGGACGACCGGAACCATCCACGCCTACGGCCTGTCACGCCCCGATGTTAAGCGGTGTACTCGCCTCGGCTCGGCCGAGCGGACGAGATGTTCCAGTTCACCGGGGGATACACCAGTTCCTACGCAAGACTGCCGAAACCTACTACTGTCGTAGGGCGTACCCGGCGATTCGGACAATGCTGGGAACCACAGACGTCTATTGAAAGGGAACCCCGCATGGGTGTCAGTTTGTCCAAGGGCGGCAATGTCTCGCTGACGAAGGCGGCGCCGAACCTTACCGCTGTCTCCGTCGGGCTCGGGTGGGATATTCGTACGACCACCGGCACCGACTTCGATCTGGATGCCAGTGCGATCGCGACCGGTGGGGACAAGAAGGTCGTGTCCGACAAGCACTTCATCTTCTTCAACAACCTCAAGTCGCCGGAGGGCTCCATCGAGCACCTCGGTGACAACCTGACCGGTGAGGGTGAGGGCGACGACGAGGTAATCAAGGTCGACCTGGCCAACACCCCGCCGACCATCGAGAGCATCTTCTTCCCGGTCTCGATCTACGACGCGGACACCCGGCAGCAGTCCTTCGGCCAGGTGCGCAACGCCTACATCCGCGTTGTCGACCAGGCCAACGGCACCGAGCTGGCCCGCTACGACCTGTCCGAGGACGCCTCGACCGAGACGGCCATGGTCTTCGGCGAGCTGTACCGCAACGGCGCCGAGTGGAAGTTCCGCGCCATCGGCCAGGGCTACGCATCGGGCCTGGCGGGTATCGCCCGTGACTACGGTGTGAACGTCTAAGACGTACTGATCTGTACAGGGGGCTCGGCGACGGGCCCCCTGTACGCATGTCCCGGAACGATTCGCCTCGCCGCTCCGTTGGACAATCGACGGTTCGGCGGCCACGCTGGAACCATCATCGCGACCGCGGGTTGGTTCGGCCCTCGGGTTACATCGGCAAAGGCGCGCTCGGAAAGACATTCGACCGCCGCACGGAAAGGGTCTCCGCGTGGTCCTGCGCATATTCGGCATGTCCATCGTCGTCACGGTGATATCGCTCGTCGCGGCATTCCTGTACGGCGGACCGACGGCGCTGGCGTTAGCCGCCATCCTCGGCGTCCTCGAGGTCTCGCTGTCGTTCGACAATGCGGTCATCAACGCCACCGTGCTCGAACGCATGAACGAGTTCTGGCAGCGGATCTTTCTCACCGTCGGTGTGATCATCGCAGTATTCGGCATGCGGTTGGTCTTCCCGTTGGCGATCGTCTGGATCACCGCGGGCCTGAACCCGGTGAAGGCTTTCGACCTTGCGCTGAACCCGCCCGCAGATGACGCGCTGGTATTCCCGGACGGCAGCCCCAGCTACGAGAAGCTGCTCACCGACGCACATCCGCAGATCGCCGCGTTCGGCGGCATGTTCCTGCTGCTGCTGTTCCTGAACTTCATCTTCGAGGAACGCGAAACCACCTGGCTGTCCTGGCTGGAGAAGCCGCTTGCCCAGCTCGGCAAGCTCGATATGCTCTCCGTGGTCGTCGCGAGCGTCGGCCTGGTGCTCACCGCCGAATTGATCGCGACCGACGAAGAGCGCGCCACCGTCCTGGTCGCCGGTCTGCTCGGCATGATCACCTACATCGTGGTCGACGGACTCGGTTCGCTGTTCCATACCGAGGAGTTCGAGGAATCCGCGGACGGCGGTCCGTCCCAGCTGGTCAAGGCCGCGGGCAAGGCGGCGTTCTTCCTGTTCTTGTACCTCGAGGTGCTCGACGCGTCGTTCTCCTTCGACGGTGTCATCGGCGCCTTCGCCATCACCTCCGACCCGATCATCATCGCGCTCGGCCTCGGTCTGATCGGCGCCATGTTCGTCCGTTCGATCACCGTGTACCTGGTGCGCAAGGGCACGCTGTCGGAGTACGTGTACCTGGAGCACGGCGCGCACTGGGCGATCGGCGCGCTGGCGGTCATCCTGTTCGTCTCGATCGGCGTACACATCAACGAAATCGTCACCGGTCTCGTCGGCGTGGCCTTCATCGGCGCGGCATTCATCACCAGCATCATTCGGAATCGGCGCGATGACGCCGACGAAGTGGAGAGCGAACGAGAGGTCACCCCGGTGGCCTGAATTCCGGCGAGTAGCCGAAGAATTCGAGCGGCCGATCTTTTCGAGCGACCTGCAAGCAGTCGCTAGCGGCGGCTTCCAGCCGCTGCCGCTTCTCTTTTCAGCGGACGGGCACCGGTTGCCGCTGATCGATTGCGGGCGTCGGGCGGCGCGAGGCGAACACCATGCCGATCAGTCCGACGCCGAGTCCGGCCGCGGCGAGGGGCCGCAGCGGCTGATCGATGAACAGCCAGGCCAGCACGGCGGTGACCGCGGGAGTCGCGAAGAACAAACGCCCGACTCGCGTTGCCTCCCAACGCTTCAGCATCGCATTCAACAGTAGGAATGCGACCATCGAATTGACCAGCACCATCCAGGTGAGCGATTCCGCGAACCGCGTCCCATCCCAGATATGCAATTGGCCGGTGCTCCAAGCCAATACACCCGCGACCGGCGCGCTCGCGGCCATGTGAATGGCGGTGGTGGCACGCGAATCGACCTGCGGCACATAACGTTTCTGATAGATCGTGCCGACACTGAGACCAAGCAAGCCGACCACGCACAGCAGCAGGCCGACCGGTGACATGCTCGATTGGTCGAGTACCGCCAAGCCGACGCCGATACCGCCGATGCCGAAGCCGAACCACTGTCGCGCGGTGACGGTTTCGCCGATGAACCCGGCCAGCAAGGCGATGACGACCGGATTGAGTCCCTGGACCAGGGCGATGATGGCAGCCGAGACGTGCAGGCTCATCGCGGTGTAGAACGCGCCGAACTGCACGATCTGCATCAGCAGACCCGCGATGACGACATGTTTGAGCTGGCCCGCGCTCGGCCAACTCGCGCGAATCACGACGGCGTACACCGCGAGCAGTATCGCTGCGATGCCGAAGCGCGCGAACAGCACCGTCATCGGCGGTGCCGCGCCGACGCCGATGACTCCGGCGATAAAGGCGCTGCTCCACAGCACGACGAACAGTGGTTGCATGCCCGCCGCCAGGGATGGCTTGCCGGTCGCTCGAAACAGCGGGTCCAAGTTCACGTGCCCTCCTCGATAACGGATAACCGCCTAAGACGGTTACTACGTTCGCATTTTCGTAAGTAACCTGTCAAGGCGGTTATTATCGAGGTGTGTTCGCCTTCGTGAGCGGTAACCTCGCCCTGGACTTCGCAGGCACGGTCAAGGCCCGTGCCACGACGTTCGACGACTTCCTCACCACTCCGGCGGATCTGGACGAGTGGCTGCTCGCCGCCTACCTCCTCGACACCGCGCCGCACTGCGATGCCGCGACACTCGACCGCGCGGTGCGACTGCGCGAGGCGGCCTACCGACTGGCCCTGGCCGCGGCCGGCGACGAACCGTTCGCGGATGCGGACCGCAAGATCGTCAACGAGCTGGCGGGCGGTGAATTGCCCAGGCTGACATTGCGATCCGATGCGACGATCACTCGCCACGGCGGTCCGGATGCGGCACTCGCCGCGATCGCCCGGTCCGCAATCGAAATGCTCGGTGGTCCCGAGCGGGGGTTGATCAAGGAATGCGGGCGCGACGAGTGCACTCGGCTGTATCTCGATACCTCACGCGGGAAGTCGCGGCGCTGGTGCGATATGACCATCTGCGGTAACCGCGCCAAGAGCGCGGCATTCCGTGCCAGACATGCCGACTGATCCGGCGGTATCGCCGGCGGTCAGCGATGGCGGTTGCTCCGTGGCGGCGGCGCGACAGCGTGCGAGTTGCGCGGGCCGATCCCGGAGCCGGTGCGCCGGCGTGGGTTGCTAACCGCCGAGGCCGAGGCGGCGGGCCCGTACTAGGCGACCGGAACGAGGCTGCCGGGGGCGAACCGCGGTATCGGCGGGGGCACGAGTCGGGTTCCGCGCGGTATCGCACGCACGAATAGGAAGAAGAACACCACCAGCAGCGCTGCTCGTCCCCACACACCGAATTGCACGACATTCTCCATCGAATCCACCGAGTTACCGGATCCGATCGAATAGAAATACCGGAATACGCCGATCCCGATCGCCGCATCGGCGATCAGATACGCACCGATCGCCGCCCACGGCACCTCGAGCAAGACCATGAACGGCACCAACCACAGCGTGTACTGCGGCGAATGCACCTTGTGGAACAGCAGGAATCCGCACAGCATCGCGCCGCTGACCCCGATCCACGGGAAGGTGCCGGTCATCGTGAACCGCTTCCAGCCCAGCCACATCGCCAGCGCGAAGGAGGCCAGCACCAACGTCGGCGAGGCGACCGAGACGGCGTGCTGAAATGCGCTCTCGCCCTCGGCATCCTGAGCGAACAGCGGTCGAAGTCCCCAGTACCAAATGGAATTCGTGGTGATATCGGCCTGGCGCAATTGCTGAAAGGTGATCGATGCGCGCCAGCCGTCGTAACCAGCGAGCGCGAACGGCAGATTCACCACGACCACCGTGCCGACGGCCGCGGCGGCGGTAAGCAGCGCACCGCGCACATCGAACCGGGTCGGCGTCGGATCATCCATATCGCGCTGACCACCGGTGAGCACATAAGCGAGCAACGGCAGCACGAAAATGCCCGGATACAACTTGAGACAGAACCCGATACCGAGCAGCACGGCGGCCAGAATTCCCCTGGTACGCAATGAATATCGGGTCAGCGCGGTCACCACGTACACCGCGGCGACCGCCATGCAGACCACGGGTAGCTCCCAGTTGTGGAATGCGTAGAGCACCAGCGGCGGCCCGGCCGCCCACAACAGTGCCGCCCGCCCCGCGAGCCGGACCAGCAGCCAGGCGGTCAACAAGGCGAACGGCGCCAACAGCAATGCCGAATGCAGCAGGAATTCCGCGTCGTTATCGGCGCCGACCGCGCCGAGCCACATCAGCACACCACTGAGCACCGGATACTCGACCGCGCCACCCGTCAGCATGCCGTCACCGGTAATGCCGCCATCGATATACGGAAAGACGTGCTGATCGATATCGCGCCCGAGCCAGAGGAATTGGATATCGGAATAACAGACATCCGAATCCTTGATCACATCGAAGATCGCACTGCGACCGTTCTCGGCGAACGGCGCACCGGCACACCGCGCCTTGTTGGCATACGCGAACGCCAGCGTGAGCCCGCACAGCAACACCACCACCGCGGCCAGCGCTGTGCTGCGCTGCACGCGGCCCGCGATCGAGTCGCTGGCGGCCAGTCCGGTCGGCATGTCGACCAGCCTAGGTGGCCGACGCAGACCGCGCCCGCGGCTCCCCCGCCTCCGCGAGCCTTTTGCCGGTCGTAGGAGCTTTGCTGGTCGCGTCGCGGACCGGCGGTCGGTCGCTGGATCGAGTGCTGGACGTACCCGGTGAGTTACCCATATGCGTACGAAATCAGATGTTGCGAAGGTAATCACGGGGCAGCTTTCGCTGCTCAGCGGGCGTTCATGTAGCCTTGTCGGGTTGCTGACGCAACGACCCTCCTGCCACGGACCGTCCGTGGCCGTTTCCTAGTCCACAGGAGGTGATTGGTCCGTGCGTCATTACGAAGTGATGGTCATCCTCGATCCGAGCCTGGACGAGCGCACTGTTGGTCCGTCGCTGGACAACATGCTGAGCGTCGTCAAGACCGATGGCGGCAAGGTCGACAAGGTCGACATCTGGGGCCGCCGCCGGCTCGCCTACGAGATCGCCAAGCAAGCCGAAGGCATCTACGCCGTGGTCGATCTGACCGCCGAGCCCGCCACCGTGAGCGAGCTCGACCGCCAGCTGGGTCTCAACGAGTCGGTGCTGCGCACCAAGGTTCTGCGCCACGGCAAGTGACACTCGATTGCGTCGGTGCCTGTCTCTAGGCTCTAGCGCAAAGCGAGTGCACTGCGGACTGCATACCGAGCAGGAGGAACCACATGGCAGGCGACACGGTCATCACCGTCATCGGAAACTTGACGGCCGATCCCGAACTTCGATTCACGCCCGCGGGCGCTGCGGTGGCGAATTTCACCGTCGCATCGACTCCCCGCGTGTTCGACCGTAATTCGAACGAATGGAAAGACGGCGAAGCGCTTTTCCTGCGCTGCAACATCTGGCGTGAAGCTGCGGAGAATGTCGCAGAAAGCCTGACCCGAGGTGCCCGCGTGATCGTGAGCGGACGACTGAAGCAGCGCTCCTACGAAACCCGCGAGGGTGAGAAGCGCACGGTCGTCGAGCTCGAGGTCGACGAGGTCGGTCCCTCGCTGCGTTACGCCACCGCGAAGGTCGCCAAGGCCAGCCGCGGCGGCGGGGGTGGCGGCGGCTTCGGTTCCGGTTCCGGTGGCGGCGGTGGCAACTTCGCTCCTGCCGGTGGTGGTGGCGGCAGCCGTTCCGGCGGCGCCGACGACGACCCGTGGGGCAGCGCACCCGCGGCAGGCTCCTTCGGGGGCGGCCGCGCAGACGACGAACCGCCGTTCTGAGAACGGCTCACATCGGCCTGAATTGATTCCGTAGCGACTGCTTGTAGGTCGCTCGAAACGATCAGCCCATCATTGATTACGGAGTAACCATGCCTAAAGCGCCCGCGCGCGAAAAGGTGCTGAAGAAGAAGGCTTGCACCTTCTGCAAGGAAGCCAAGTCCGGCACCGTCAATATCGATTACAAGGACACCGCCCTGCTGCGGAAGTACGTCAGTGATCGCGGCAAGATCCGCGCTCGCCGGGTCACCGGCAACTGCGTGCAGCACCAGCGCGACGTCGCCGTTGCCGTGAAGAACTCGCGTGAGGTGGCCCTGCTGCCCTACGTGTCGACGGCTCGCTGAGAAGGGAGACATCGCAATGAAGTTGATTCTTACTGCTGATGTGGACAACCTCGGTACCCCCGGTGACACCGTGGAGGTCAAGGACGGCTACGGCCGCAACTACCTGCTGCCGCGCGGCCTGGCGATCGTGGCCAGCCGTGGCGCGCAGAAGCAGGTCGAGGGCATCCGTCGGGCACAGGACGCGCGCAAGGTGCGCGACCTGGATCATGCCAATGAGCTGAAGCAGGCCATCGAGGGCTTGGCGGCGGTTTCGCTGTCGGTCAAGACCGCCGGCACCGGCAAGCTGTTCGGCTCGGTCACCCAGTCCGACGTCGCTGCCGCGATCAAGTCGGCCGGTGGGCCAGTCGTCGACAAGCGCAGCATCGAGCTGCCGAAGTCGCACATCAAGACGGTCGGCAAGCACAACGTCGTGGTGCACCTGCACCCCGATGTGGTCGCGAAGTTCGACTTGCAGGTCGCCGCGAACTGAGTTCATTCGAAGGCCACTCTTGTGTTTCGGCACGAGGGTGGCCTTCGACTGTGCCGAATCGATCCATGTGCTGGCTGAGCTATACCGTTCGGGAAAATAGCCAAATATTTGCGAGCTAGCCGAAGCGGTGATCTGGGTCATTCTCGGCAACCTGCCGCTATCGGCTCTACCGCCAGTTATTCGCCTTGTGGATCGTCGAGAAAACCAACCGGACGCCATGTGATCTACGCCATAGACACCAAACGTGCTGTTTACCCTCAACACGCCCGGCTGTTCATCTAGACCGACACGCCGACACTCATTCATCCACACGTGGATAGCTTAAGAAATCGATATCTATCAGCGTGTTTGAGCGGCGCGACCTGGGTTTTCCCCAAGTTGTACACAGGGGGTGCACAACGCTAGGTAAACAGTCCCCAACTTATCCACAGGCGTGTGCACATTGCGGTTTGGCGACTGCCTATCGGGTCGCCTAGGTTCATCGCAACATCATGCACGCACCACCCGGAACGGCATGGTTCGGCACCCGCCACGGCGGTTTGCTGGAACCGCAGGTGAGGCCCCATTAGTGAGGTCCCTCAGCCGCGGTGCGCTGCCGAATGTGTCGTAGCCCGGGAGTACAACGAGTGATCAATAGGGTCGGCGGGTAGGCATTTTCGAGCGGCCTGCAAGTGGCGAGAGAGGACGGTCGAGTCTGGTGACCACCACCGATGGCCGCGGGCATACGGACTATCCGCCCGAACCGCCCGGTGAGGACTTCGGCAGGCAGCCCCCGCACGATATGGCGGCCGAACAGTCCGTGCTCGGCGGCATGCTGCTGAGCAAGGATGCGATCGCCGACGTCGTCGAGGTGCTGCGCCCCGGCGATTTCTACCGCCCGGCCCACCAAGCGGTCTACGACACCATCCTCGATCTATACGGCCGCGGCGAACCCGCCGACCCGGTCACCGTCTCCGCGGGCCTGGACCGCCGCGGCGAACTCAAGCGCATCGGTGGCCCGCCCTATCTGGTCACCCTCACCCAGACCGTCCCCACCGCCGCCAATGCGGGCTACTACGCCGAAATCGTTGCCGAGAAGGCGATTCTGCGCCGCCTCGTCGAAGCGGGCACCCGCATCGTTCAGTACGGCTACGCGGGCGCCGACGGCCAGGACATCGCCGAGGTCGTAGACCGCGCCCAAGCCGAGGTCTACGAGGTCACCGAACGCCGCACCACCGAAGACTTCCTCCCGCTCGAGGAACTGCTGCAGCCGACGATGGACGAAATCGACTCCATCGCCTCCCGCGGCGGCATCTCCCTCGGCGTCCCCACCGGCTTCACCGAACTCGACGAACTCACCAACGGCCTGCACCCCGGCCAAATGATCATCGTCGCGGCGCGCCCCGGTGTTGGCAAGGCCCTGGCCCTGGCCACGCCCCTACCCACCCCCACCGGCTGGACCACCATGGGCGAGGTCCGCCGCGGTGACGAACTTCTCGACGCCGAGGGCCGTCCCACTCGTGTCCTCGCCGCGACCGAGGTGCTGACCGAACGGCCGTGCTACGAGGTCGAATTCTCCGACGGCACAGTGATCGTCGCCGACGAGCAACATCAGTGGCTCACCATTGCCGGGGCAGCGGGTGCTCGTGTCGCTGCCGTACGCACAACTGGCGAAATCGTCCACAGCGTGCATCTCGCGGACGACAGCCCGAACCATCTCGTGCCGACGACCGCTCGTTCGGCCGCCAGGCACATCGTGGACGTGCGAAAGATCGACACCGTCCCCGTGCGATGCGTCGAGGTGGACAACGCCGAGCATCTGTACCTCGCCGGCGAGTCGATGGTGCCCACGCACAACTCGACGCTCGGTATGGATTTCATGCGAAGCTGCTCGATCAAACACGGTCTGGCGAGCGTCATCTTCTCGCTGGAGATGAGCCGCACGGAAATCGTGATGCGCCTGCTCTCCGCAGAGGCGAAAATCAAGTTGGGCGATATGCGTTCGGGCCGCATGAGCGACGACGACTGGACCAAACTGGCTCGCCGTATGAGCGAGATCAGCGAGGCACCACTGTTCGTCGACGACTCGCCGAACCTGACCATGATGGAGATTCGCGCCAAGGCGCGGCGGTTGAAGCAACGCCACGACCTGAAACTCGTTGTGGTGGACTACCTCCAGCTGATGACCTCGGGCAAGAAGGTCGAATCCCGACAGCAAGAAGTCTCGGATTTCTCGCGAAATCTGAAGCTGTTGGCTAAGGAGTTGGAAGTTCCGGTCATCGCCATCAGTCAGCTGAACCGTGGTCCCGAACAGCGAACAGATAAGCGGCCCATGGTGTCTGACCTGCGCGAATCTGGTTCGCTCGAACAGGATGCGGACATGGTCATCCTGCTGCATCGGCCCGATGCATTCGAGCGGGACGACCCGCGTGGTGGTGAAGCCGACCTGATCGTCGGTAAACACCGTAATGGTCCAACTGCCACGATTACCGTTGCGCACCAACTGCATTTGAGTCGGTTCGTGGATATGGCCCGCGGCTAGCTGGTCGGCGTGTTTCGAACCTCACGAATGATTTCGTGTCCACTTCGTATACGAAGCAATCATTCCGCGGCGGCGACACCGGGCTCCCGGGCGTCGAGCGCGGCGAGTTCGCTGGTCAGTTTGGCTCGGATCGCGGTGACGGCGTCGCGTCCGAGCGGCAGCCGCAGTGGGGGCGCGGCGGATTCGACGACGGCGATGATCTGCTGCGCGGCCTGATCCGGGTCGCCGTAGACGCTCGGATCGAGCTGGTTCAGGCGCTCGTGCGCGGCCTCGACACTAGCGGTGTAATCAGCGTGCTGTACCGGCGTGATATCCAGTGCTGCAACGAAATTCGTGCCGAACATACCCGGCTCGACGATGGTGACGCCGATACCGAGATGGGCGACCTCCTTGGCCAGACCCTCGCACATGCCCTCGACCGTGAACTTAGTAGCCGCATAGAGCCCCAATCCCGGTGACGGGGCGGCGACACCAGCCACTGACGAGATCTGCACGATGTGCCCGTGCCGCTGCTCACGCAACACCGGCAGTGCCGCGCGAATGACATTGAGCGAGCCGAACACGTTCGTCTCGAACACCTTCCGCACCGCATCGTCCGGAATCTCCTCCAGCGCACCGAAAATTCCGTAACCGGCGTTGTTCACCACCACATCCAACCGGCCGAACGTTTGCATGGTCTGTGCCATCGCCTGCTCGGCCTGCCCGCTGTCGGTGACATCCAAGGGCAGAACGAGGACACGACCGGGATGGGTCGCGGCCAAATCCTGCAAGGACTGTGCCCGTTCGGGTTGGCGAACTGTTGCAACCACCCGACCACCGGCCGCCGCTACCGCCCGGCTCATCGCGTAACCGAATCCCGACGACGCACCTGTCACCAGCCACACCCGTTCGTTCTGCATCTCAACTCCTCAGCAGGCCATAATTCTAATACTGACCGTATCGTATCGAAACATGTAGACTTATGCCATGGCTGAGTCCACACAGGCGCGCGGACCAGGACGACCGCGCAGCGAACGATCACGCCGAGCAGTGCTGTCCGCAGCCCGAGAACTACTGACCGACCGGGGGCTGCCTGGATTGAACATGGACGACATCGCTGCCCGCGCCGGCGTGAGCAAGAACACGATCTACCGCTGGTGGCCGACCAAGGCGGCAGTGTTGATGGACGCCTTCACCGACACCTTCGCCGAGCAGATGGAAGCTCCGGACGACGGCGACTCCTTGACCCGGCTGCAAACTCAGCTCCGGCGCGTCGCACAGTTGATGAACACCCCCGAGGCCCGCCTCCCGTTCGTCGCACTCGTCGCAGCGGCCCAGCACGATCCCGAACTGGCTGCGGCCCTACGCGAACGGTTCATCGACACCCGCCGAGCCGGCGTCAGAGAACTCATCGCCACCGGAATCGTCGACGGTCAGCTCCCCACCGATCTCGACGCCGACATCCTCATCGACCTCATCTACGGAGCCCTCTACTACCGGCTCCTGATCAGCGGCGCACCAGTCGACCCGGCCTACGCCGACCAGCTCATCGAGGCACTGTCCCCCATCCTCCGAACCTGAACCCCAGCGGAGCGCGGTGCGGATGAAGCAAGATCACGAAATCGAGGTGGCCTACGTTCAATCCGCGTAATCGTGATTGAACTCTGGAAGGATCACCCAGCCCTGACGGACCGCGATATCGACCACACCCGCGGCGACACGAACCGGCACAACAAGCGTGCCACCCGACTCGAGCGGCGCCGCTGCTACGCCGACATCTCCCGGGCCCGCAGGTTTCGCTTCTTGGCCCGATTGCCGCAGGTATCCATCGAGCACCAGCGTCGGTTTCCCGGGCGGGACAGATCGACGAAGTAGGCCCGGCAGCTGTCGCCCGCGCATCGCCGTATGCGCGCGGCGGTCGGCGAGGTGACCAGATCTAGCGCATCCCGGGCGACCGTCGCCAGGACCGCCGCGATCGGGTCGGGCGCGGTCCACTGCAATTCCCCGCGCCGGTCGAGACTCGTCGACTACCTGTGCCATCGAAATCTGCGCAATCCCAACGCCATCGACGAACAGTCCCGCGCGGTGTACGCACGCGCCTATTCCCGTCCCGAGTCGATCCGCGCCGCCAACGGTTGGTATCAGAGTTTCACCCAGGACATCGAGGACAGCCGGACGTACGCGAAACTGACGATACCCGTTGCCGCACTGCACTTTCCGGACCACACCGACATCCTCGACAGTCTCGCCGAGCGAGCAACCGACGTGCTCGCCATCGAGATCCCCGATAGCGGCCACTATCTCGCCGAGGAACAGCCCGAGCTCGTCGCGGCTCACCTGTGCGACTTCTTCGGATAGTGCGCCCAGTCCGGGGTCCATATGTCGTCGCTGGATGTCGCTTTGTATCTGGCGTGCAGGTACTCGAGGAAGTTTGCGAGGACGGGGTGTGCATTGTCTGTTCGCCAGATCACCGAAAGTGGATAGACCGGGGTCGGGTCGACGACGGGGATTCGGCGCAGGTCGTAGCTTTCCGGCCAGAGGTATCGGGAGCCTTCGCCGACGAAGGTGGCGAGTTGGGTGGAATCCGCGAGTTCGGCGAGGAGCGCCTCGATGCCGAAACTCGGGCCGATCGTGTCGATGGTGAGTCCGAACGCTGTCGCCAGATCCTTGTAGTAGCCGATCGGTTCGGCGTCGGACATGCCCGGCATCCAGATGGGGTGATCGGTGAGTTCGGCTGGCGTTACCGTCTTGGCGTTCGCCAGTGGATGCCGTGGGCCGACGAGCAGTTCGTGCCGGTCGTCGATGACGCGCGATGCCCGGACTCCGCTCGGGACCTCCAGGTGTCGTAGGGATCTGAAGGTGGCGTCGATGGTGCCCGCACTGATCTCGGCCAGCGCCGACTCCGCGTCGAAGTTGGTCAGGGTGACAACATCGAGCTCGATATCCGGATTCTGCTGGTAGAAGGCATGAAGGATGGTGGAGGGCGCAATCCTGCGGGCCACCACATCGATCCGGAGGGCCCGGCGCCCCGGTGTCACGGCCGCGGTGGCGCGTTCTGCGGCACGGAGGAGCTCTCGGGCATGCGGGAGCAGTGCTTGCCCGTCGACGGTCAGCCGCACCCCTCTGGCAACCCGCGCGAACAGCTGAACTCCGAGTTCTCGCTCGAGCGTGGCTACTCGTTTCGACGCTGCCTGCTGGGTGATTCGCAGATCGTCGGCAGCGGCTTGGAACTGGCCGGTCTCGGCAACCGCGACGAAGGTACGAACCGCATCGAGATCCACGAGCCGAAACCTACTCTCACAACGAAAAGTTGTGACACTCCGCTCGATTCGTTGTTGGTGTCAGCATCCATCGACCGGCTTCAATCTCCCTGACAACAGAGGGAGTGCCGATATGTGGCGGAGAGCGAAGCCGGATCGGGCGTTCGGGTGGTTGTGGGCCGCCTACGCGGTCAGCGCCTACGGGACCGGACTCGGGTTCGGGGCATTTTCGGTGGTCGCCATCACTGTTCTGAACGCTAGTTCGGCCAAAGTGGCGACTTTGTCGGCATCCGGGCTGGCGATCGGGGCGCTGCTTGCGATTCCGCTCGGGCCGTGGATGGAGTTTCGCGCCAAGCGACCGGTCATGATAGCCACGGACCTGATCCGCTTCGCGGCCCTGGCATCCATACCGCTCGCCTACTGCCTGGGTGGGTTGTCCTTCGCGCAGCTCTTGGTGGTCTGCATCGTCACCGCGGCGGCGAAGATCGCTTTCACCGCCGCCAGCGGCGCTTACCTCAAGACCATCGTTCCGGCCGACAGCCTGCTGGTGGCCACCAGTCGTTTCGAGTCCACCACCTGGTCGGCCACGGTCATCGGACCGCCCGTGGGTGGCGCTGCCATCGGGCTGCTCGGACCGGTGACCACCGTTGTCGCCGATGCGGTGAGCTACCTCCTCTCGGCACTCGGCATTCTCGCGATCAGGGAACCCGAACAGCCCGCGCCCCCACGGAAGGCCCGAGCGCATCGGTGCAGCGACATCGTCGAAGGGTGGCGCTACATCCTCACCCACCACACGCTGCGTCGGTTCTTCGTCAACACCATGCTGGTCAACGGGCTGATCATGGCCGGGGAGCCGCTGTTATCGGTGCTGATGCTCGCCCATTTGCGGTTCCCGCTCTGGGAGTACGGGCTGGCATTCGCTGTTCCGTGTATCGGCGGCCTGATCGGGTCACGACTTGCCCGCCGCGTCGCTTCCCGCTTCGGCGAACAGACGGTGCTGCGGGTCTTCGGCACACTGCGCGCCTGCTGGCCCCTCGGACTGGCGTTCATTCGGCCGGGCCCGGCCGGGCTTGTGATCGTGATGGTCACCGAGTTCGGGCTGATCATCTGCATAAGCATCTTCAACGCCGTCTTCGCCGCTTATCGGTTGAACAACACCGAGATCGATCGCCATGCCCGAGTCCTCGCCGCGTGGTCGATCACCAGCAGCATCAGCATCGCGGCAATCACCGTGACGTGGGGTCTGCTAGCACAACTCACCTGCCCTCGTGCGGCTATCGCGTTGGCCGGGATCCTCCTGCTTGCCACGCCGTTGCTGCTGCCGCGCCGAATCGCCACGCCCGAACCGATCCCGTCGAATGAAGAGCCGGTTCTCTCCCGCGAGAGCGCGGGAGCGTGACCCGCCCACATATCAGTGCCTCGTCCAGATCGCTTGCTACTCGCCGAGCGTAGTCATTCAGCGGTCGATGCGGCATGGGCGTCCACCGTTCGACTGCGTTCGACGGAACCCTCCGAACGAAGGCTCGGTACGGCAGAAGGTATCTGGACGCGGCACTGGTCGGTCGCTTCAGGGCTGGCGGCCGTCGAGCGCGACTCGGACGTGGTTGCAAAATCTATAGACCGGTCTATTCTGGGACCATGGTTACGTCCAAGGGCGCTCAGACGAGTGGGCAGTTGGTGGAGTCGATGCTGGAGTTGATCCAGGCGCGGGGGTATAGCGGGACGGGATTGAACACGGTTGTGGAGCATGCGGGGGCGCCGAAAGGGTCGCTGTACTTTCACTTTCCGGAGGGAAAGGAGCAGCTCGGGCAGAAGGCGATCGAGTTGGCAGCCGAGCGGTTTCGGACCTTGCTGGACGAAACGGCGGTGGCCGGGGCGTCACCGGGGGAGGTGATTCGGCGGGTTGTGCAGGTGCTGGCCGGGTTGGTCGCGGACAGCGATTTTCAGCTCGGGTGCCCGGTTTCGGTAGTCACGCTCGAGATGGGTGCGCACAGCGAACGACTGCGTGAGGTGTGTGCGGCGGCGTTCGAATCGTGGATCGCGCCGGTGCGTGAATACCTGGTCGCAGCAGGGCATTCGGCGGCGGCGGCGCGCACGCTGGCGACGGCGGCGGTGAGTGCGGTCGAGGGCGCGGTGATCGTGGCGCGCGCCAAACGCGATGTGGAACCGCTGCACAGCACGGCACAGATGCTGGCAGCTCTGCTCGACCAGCCCGGGGCGGTGGTGTGATGACCACCCGCCACGCGCTCGTATTCGGAGCCACCGGCTTCATCGGCCGCAATCTGATTCTCACCTTGGACCAGGCCGGAGTCCGCGTCACCGCCGCGGTCCGCAGCCGCGAATCGTTCGCGCGGCTGGGCGCATGGTTGGGAGATCACGGGTGCCGGACGACTCCGGCGGAGTTGATCGTCGATTTCGACACCGAACCCATTGTCCAGGGCGGGGATTCGGCGTGCACGGATGTCACCGAGGTCTACAACTGCGCCGGCGCTTACCGATTCGGTATGACGAAGGACGAGGCGCGCCACGGCAATGTCGACAGCGTCCGCTCGGTGGTGTCCTTCGCCGCGCAACTGCCTCAGCTGTCCCGGCTTGTTTATGTCTCCGGCTACCGAGTAGGCGGTCAGGACCCGACTACCGTTCCGTGGAGCCCGGAGCGGGTGGAACGAACCCATCGCGGTCTGGGCGCTTATGAGGCGTCGAAGGTGGAGGGGGATGCGGTATTTCAGGCCGTCGCCGATGAACTCGGCGTGCCGTGGTCGATCGTCAACCCGCCCACGGTAATCGGGCTCAGCAGCACCGGTGAATCCGATCAGCAACTGGGCCTCGCGGCGAGTTTGAAAGAGCTTTGGCAGGGGACGGTCACTGCATTGCCAGGCGACTCCCGCACCTTCGTGCCGGTGATCCCGGTCGACTATCTGACTCGCTTCATGACCCTGCTCCCAACGGATCCCGTCACAGCCGGTGTGGCGTACTGGGTGCTCGACGACGCGACGCCCGCACTGCCGACGCTACTGTCGCAGGTCGGTCGGCACTATCGGGTACCGGTACCGCGCACACGCATCCCGGTCGCACTGGTGAAGCGGCTACCGCAGTGGTTGACGAAGGCCGATCCCGAAACCCTGACCTTCCTGTCCACCGACCGCTATCCCACAGACTCGGCACACGAACTCGCCCGCAAGCATGGACTCGACTTGCCCGACACCACACGCACGATCCTGCGATGGGCCGACCATCTCGCGGCGCACCGCTTCGGAAATGCGCAAACAAAAAGTGCGGCAAGGACTTTCGATAATTTCGCTGGAGTCCGAACGTTCCGGATCGGCGAGCCCGAAGCACCCACTGTGATACTGCCCGGCCTGCCGGTCAATGCCGACACCTGGGCTCCGGTCGCGGCAGCCATCGGCCACGCCCAGGTTCTGGACCTGCCCGGCCTCGGGATGTCCGCAGGCGGTCGAGGTGACTGGCAGGCATGGCTCGAGACGCTGCTCGAACGGACACCTGGCGCGCATCTTGTCGGTCACTCGGTAGGTGCCGCCGCAGTGGTCGAGGCCGCGGCCGCGCATCCGGACAAGGTCGGATCGATCACGCTGGTCGCCCCATTCTTTCTCCAGCCGAGCGCTGGGATTTCGGCACTGGCCACACCTCTGACGCGGTGGTATCTGCGTCGACTGAGTCCGAATGCCCTGTCCGACAAGCTCACCGGCTCACCCGAGCACGCGTCGGTGCTGCAATCGAGCGTGCAGGATCTGCGTCGCGCGAATGTCGCGGGCAATGTCGCCACACTGTTCGCCGCAACGACGAATGCACGCTGGCGCCGTGAACTCACCGCCAAGCTCGCGCAATATCCCGGACCGATCCATGTGATCACCGGAAGCGAGGACGCGCTCGGTCCTGGCCTGCACGAATCACTCTTGCCCCGAATCGAATTCAGCACCATCGACCGAGCCGCCCATCATCCACAACTGACACACCCCGACGAATTGGTGCGTGCTATCGGCGGATAAGGACGCGCGATGAGCAGGGAGTTCTTGTGCTCCACCGCGCGGGGCGCGGTTTCGAACAGTCGGGCGGGCAATCCGACCTGCGGCTGCCATCGACATCGCCGATCAGCCAGCGCGGCTGCCCCCGGCAGCAAATGGTCCATGGTCTCCAGCCATCGGCCGGATACGGCGACCTCCGCGCTCGTGGCCGTGAGCGGCACCCATTCCGGCGGACGGTTCTCGGGCCCCTGAGTTCCACACGCATCGCTCACCTACAGATTCCCGATGAGCGAGGCGCTGACACCGCGGGACCGCCACATCATGCCGTTAACTAGCGGAACTAGATCAAGCGTGCCGTGGAACAGCGATATACCTCGACTCGAGCGTAACCATTTCTCCCCCGTGGTAACGATTCGGCCGTCGAACCCGACGTCCTTCAAGACACATGGCCTGTCGGGGGGCCTGTCCGTCCACTTGTCGGTTATGAATGGGGAACGGGACATGGCTCTTCGGGAGTTCTTCGCGCGCCATCGAATGGCTTCGGCCATCGTGGCGCCCGCGTCGCTGGGGGTGGTGGCGATCGTCACTGCCTCGGTGGCGATGACATCGACGCACGAAACCGTCGATACACGCCTGCGGGCATCGGTTACCGAATGCCACGACATGGTGACCATTTCAGTCGCCGGTCGTCGGGATACACCGGATGCCGCCACCACGAAGTTGCTGGTCGGGGCCAACGGTGAAGAGTTGCCCGCCGCGCTGTCCGGTGATTACAGCAGCCAATGGGTCGATCCGGTCGTCAACGCACCGGCCGACAATGTCGATCCCGGCTCATATGCCGCTGTCTACATCGCGTACCCGGCGAATATGGACAGCTACGAGGATGCCGTCAACGCGGGCGTCGCGAATACCGAACAGGTGATGCGCGAAATCGCACAGGCCTGCCCGGACACCAAGTTCTCGATCGTGGGCTACAGCGAGGGCGCCGATGTGGTACGCCGCGTCGCCATGACGGTCGGACATCAGACCGCCGATCAAGATGGTGGCTATGGCATCGTGGATCCAGCCGATGTCGTCGGTGTCGTCATCCTCGCCGATGCCGGACGTTCGGCGGGTGACGGTCCGTTCCCGGGCGCCAAGGATCCGTACAGCAATCCCGACGGCTTCGACCAGAAGTATCAGAACGGCACGAAAACCGCGTCCGGCCAGGGCGCACTACCCGGTACCAGCGGTGACTTCGGTGCGCTGAACGGCAAGATCGCCTCGTTCTGCTCCGATGGCGATCTCACGTGCTCGGCGCCGCAGAACATTTCACTGCTGCAATTGGCGGTGAATGTGGGGCGGCAGTTGAATGTCGACGCGCTCGAACGCGACGGGCTCACCCCCGCGACCGGGCAGGATGTTGCCGTTGTCCTCGGCCGGATCGCGTTGGCGGCGTTCGCGGATATCCAGTCACAGCCGAACTGGATGCAAAGCGATGAGACGTTTCTCCAAGTGCTGCTGAGGGTTTCGGATCCGGAATACAAGCCGGGGCAGACGCCGACGACTCCGACCAAGGCCGAGTCGATCTCGACCAATGAGATGTCGCCGTTGGCCTATCTGCCGCAGAAGGTGTTCAACGAGATCATCGGTCTCATCGTGACGAACCAGAACACCATCCCGGTGATTCTGAGTGACCCCTACCAGCAGACGCTCGGCCCCAATGCGAGCGGTCACCACTTCGACTACTGGCGCGACGCCGACCCGAACAACGGTAAGCCGCTGACATCCGCCGAGTACGCCGCCGCCTGGCTCACCCATCTGGCCCAACAGGCACAGGCGGGTCAGCCGGTCGACACGACCGCCAAGCCGGAGTCGGCCGATCTCGCCGCCGCCTACCAGGCAGCGACCTCGACGACCAAGACGCCCGAACCGAGCAAGACCACGACCGCGGCTCCGACGACCACCACCGCCGCCCCGGCGAAGACGGAGGTCAGCGGCCAGCCGACGACCACTGCGCCGCCCACGACAACCGCGCCGCCGATGAGCACACCGGCGGTAACTACACCACCGGCTTCGACCACCACAACCACTCAGCCCCCGAAGCCGACCACCACCGAACCAACCACCACGACAGCGCCACCGGCGACACCGACCACAACCAAGTCGACTCAGCCCTGACCCGGCGCCATCGCGGCTGGCGCACGCAGGCCCGCACGGCTGGCGCCGTCGCGGGCCTGCGCCTACATCCTTTGTAGGACACAGGTGCGGAATCGCTCCACATGTCGGCCGCGGTTTCAGCGGTTGAGACGTCTAGACGCCTCGACCGAACAACCGCTCGGTCTCATACCAGCGGCCCCAGGCGATGAAAACGAACAGCACCAGCAGGATAAGCGGGGTGTAGATCGGCCAGTAGCCGTCGACGACGAAGGCATTGGTGTAGGCCGCGCCGATCATTGTGAGGCTCAGGCCGATCGCGGCCAGTCCCGACAGGCGCGGGATGACCAGGCCGATCGCACCGGCCAACTCGACGGCGCCGACGAAGTAGCGGAACCAGTCGCCAACGCCGATCAAGTCGAAGCCTTCGACAGCGCTGGACTCGCCGAGGAGCTTCGGCGCAGCGGAGGCGAATGCGAAGAACGCGGCGAGCAGGCCTTGCAGCACCCACAGGGTGATATCGAGGGAACGACCGGGCCCCGCGCCGACCTCAGCGGTGTTCTCAGCGGTCATGGTTCGAGTCCTTCCAAGCACGTGTATCGGATGTTGCACCCATACAGACGAGACCCGATCACCGAATTCATCGGGCCTTCAGCCATCCCGTGATGGGATGTATTCGTATAGGCTCCGATTCGATCGGAAGCGAGCAGGCGAGATGGTGAAGCGATGACGCAGCGCGGGTGGGTGCTGTTCCTGGCGATGGGTGTCATCTGGGGTGTGCCCTACGCAATGATCCGGATAGCGGTCGAGGATTTCGACCCGATCGTGGTGGCATTCGGCCGGACCTTCCTCGGCGCGCTGATCCTGCTGCCGATCGCGCTCTACACCAAAGCCCTCGCACCGGTGTTCCGGCGTTGGCGTCCGCTGCTGCTGTACACCCTGGTCGAGATCACCGGACCGTGGTTTCTGATCGGGTACGCCGAGACCACGCTGAACAGTTCGACGGTCGGGCTGCTGATCGCCGCCGTTCCGCTGATCGCCGTGGTCATCGTGACCAAACTCGGCCACGATCGCTTCGATGCCCGCCGCACCATCGGCCTGATCATCGGATTCGCGGGTGTGGCGGCACTGGTCGGCTTCGATATCGACCTGACCCAGCCCGCCGCTATCGGCGCCATCGGGTTGACCACCATCGGTTACGCCGTCGGCCCGATCATCATCAATCGCGCACTGGCCGATCTGCCGCCGCTCGGCGTGGTCGCTGGATCACTGGTTCTCGCGGCGGTGATCTACACACCGTTCGCCGCGCTCCGCTGGCCGACACATTTCACCGCCGACGCGTCGTGGTCGGTGCTCGGACTGGCTGTAATCTGCACGGCCGCAGCATTCCTGGTGTTCTTCGCGCTGATCAGCGAGGTCGGCCCGGCCCGCGCCACGGTCATCACCTACATAAATCCCGCGGTGGCGATCCTGCTCGGCGTGACCCTGCTGGACGAGCCGCTGACCATCGGCATGGGCATCGGCTTCCCGCTGGTCATTCTCGGCTCGATCCTCGGCACAGTCCGCGCTCGCACCGCCGAGAAACCGGCGGCGGCGCCCGTCACCCAGTCCTGAGCGCGCTCAGTCTGCGGCGGCGCTGAAGGACAGACCGGCGCCGCCGATAATTTTCAGCAGCACCGCACGCAGCCGATCCACCTCGGCCGCTCCGATGATCGCGTCGAGGTGCGCATCGAATCGCTCGACCACATCCCGCCCTGCCTCGACCACGGACCAGCCCAGCGCCGTGAGGCGAACCAGCCGCGCCCGTCGATCGGTTGGATCGGGCGTCACCTCGACATAGCCGCGCGAATCCAGGTGCCGCACGAGCTCACCCATCGCCTGCTTGGTCATGCCCGCGCGTCCGGCGAGATCGATCAGTCGCGTGCCTTGGGGATCGATGACCTGGAATACCGGCGCATGCGCGGCCCGCAGATCGGTGAATCCGGCCGCCGCTAGGCCCGCGTCCAGTTCGGCCGCAAGCGTTCGCGCCGCGGCGCCTAGCAGATTCCCGAGCGGCGGCGGCCGATCAGCCAATGGATTAGTCAGGCTCTTGACCATTCCGGAGCTCCTTCGTACCTTTAGTCAGGAACCTTACTACTTTTGGATGGTGCACATGACTAGACAGGTTGTGGTCGGACTAGCAGCGCTGGCCTTGATGATCGAACTCGGCTGGCTGGCCTTCGCGGACGGATCGGTCGGGGCGATCACCGCGGTGGTGCTCGCGAGCGTCGCGGTGCTCACGGTGACCGCTGGCCGGTCCGTGGTCGTCAATACGACGGTGCGAATCCTGCTGGGCGCGTTGTTCGCTGGTTCGGTCGCGGACCGATTCGGCCTGCTCGGTGCATCGGGCGCGGACGGTGTCTCCTGGGGCGACTACTCCGCGTTCACCGACTACACCCGCACGCTCACACCACAGGCCTTGGATTGGTCGGTGCCGGCCCTCGCCGTCATCGCGACCGCATCGGAAACCCTGCTGGCCATCGGCTTGATCCTCGGCGTCGCCGCGAAACTCACCGCACGCGCCGCCACCGCGGTATTGATCGTCTTCGCGGCGGCCATGTCGACATCGGTCGGCTTCGACGAAATATGTTCGTACGGCGTCCTTGTCGTGACGGGCGGCGCCGCGCTTCTCGGCATCTGCGATACCGCCCTGAACCTCGACAAACTGTTGCGCCGCATGCCTGTCACGGGCTTCGCAATGAAATCCAGCGTCGCGGCGCGACTCGATGAGCGGTGACGGAGGGCATGATGTCCGAGTGACAACGAACAGTCGAACCGATCCCGCGGATGTGGCGCACACCCGTGCCGCCTACGACGATATCGCCATCCGCTATGCCGAATTCGTCAAGGATCACCTCGCAACCCAGCCATTCGACCGCGCCATGCTCGGCACATTCGCGGAACTGGTGCGGGCCGGCGGTCGGGTGGCCGATCTCGGCTGTGGTGAGGGTCGAATGACCGCACACCTGGCCGGGCTCGGGCTCGATATCTTCGGGATCGACTTGTCTCCCCAACTGCTCGAATTGGCGCGAGCACAGTATCCGACACTCGAATTCGACGAGGGCTCCATCGAGCACCTCGATATCGGTGACGCCGCTCTCGCGGGAATTCTCGTGTGGTACTCGATCATCCATCTGCCGCCCGAACGAATGCCCGCTGTGTTGGCAGAGTTTCATCGGGTACTCGAGTCAGGAGGGCACGCACTGCTCGCGTTCTTCCAGGCACCGGAGGTCCAGGATGTGGAACCGTTCGACCACAAGGTGATAACCGCGTACCGATGGTCAGCGGATCGGCTCGCCACGCTGGCCGAACAGGCCGGTTTCACACCGACCGCCCGGTTGATCCGAGAACCGGATCCCGGTGAGCGCGGCCGCCAGGCCTACCTGCTCCTGGTCAAGGATCGCTGATTCGGCGAACGCGAATCCGCACCTTTCAGTAAGGTTGGGGACAGCACAGGGGACATGGCTGTGCGAACCCTTATCGACATCGTGGTCGTTTTCCTTTCACCAAAGACCTCAGCACCACACCGTCGTCAGGGGGCGACAGACCATGGAGCTCATTTCTCCGATCGATGCCGTATTCCTGCTCGCCGAATCCCGCGAGCACCCGATGCATGTCGGTTCGCTACAACTATTCGAGGCGCCGGAAGACGCCGGGCCCGATTTCGCTCGGCTGACCCATGAGAAGTTGTTGGCGGACAACGAATTCCACCCCACCTTCCGCAGGCGCCCGGCAACCTGGCTCGGCGCGCCCCAGCTGGCGTGGACCCAGGCCGAGGAGGTAGAACTCGCCTATCACCTGCGCCGATCGGCGCTGCCGAGTCCGGGTAACTTCGATCAACTGCTAGCACTGGCCTCCCACCTGCACGGCGCTCTACTCGATCGCCACCGCCCGCTGTGGGAGATCCACTTGGTGGAAGGGCTGAACGACGGCCGCTTCGCGTTGTACTCGAAGATGCATCACGCGCTGATCGATGGCGTCACCGCGCAGCGAGTGCTGCAGCGAACGCTCACCAACGATCCGACCGCGACCGAAACGCGCGTGCCGTGGAACCTGCCCCGTTCGCCTCGCAAGAGCGAACCGTCGGGCTCGCTGCTCGGCGGGCTCGCACGAAATCTCCGGTCGGCGGTCAATTCCGGGCCCGCCGCGCTGCGGGTGGCACGGGCGGCACTGGTGCAGCAGCAGTTGACGATGCCGTTCGAGGCACCGCGCTCGATGTTCAATGTGCCGATCGGCGGCGCGCGGCGGTGCGCGGTCCGGTCCTGGCCGCTGGAACGCGTCAAGCAGGTCAAGAAGGCCACCGGCACGACCGTCAACGATGTGGTGCTGGCGATGTCGGCCGGTGCGTTGCGCGCATATCTGATCGAACAGCATGCCCTGCCCGACAAGCCGTTGATCGCCATGGTTCCGGTGTCGCTGCGGGACGATGAGGACGAGGTCGGTGGCGTCAAGGTCGGCGCGATCCTGTGCAATCTCGGCACCGATATCGCCGATCCGATCGAACGGTTGCGTGTGGTGAGCGAATCGATGCGCCGCAGCAAAGAGGTCTACAACTCGCTCTCCCCCATCCAGACTATGGCGCTATCCGGATTGATGCTCAGCCCGCTCGCCCTGACTCTGCTGCCTGGCATGCTGTCGTTCACGAACCCGCCGTTCAATATCGTCATCTCGAATGTGCCGGGCCCGAAGGAACCGCAGTACTGGAACGGGGCCCGTCTGGACGCCTCGTACCCGATGTCGATTCCGTTCGACGGCCAAGCCGTAAACATCACCCTCACCACCAATGTGGACAGTCTGGACTTCGGGCTCGTCGGCTGCCGCCGTAGTGTGCCGCGACTGCACAGCCTGCTCGACCACCTGGAGAATTCGCTGGCCGAACTGGAGCAAGCGGCCTCCTGAACCGTCGAATCGCCTACGTCGCCAGTAAATAAGGCTGAAGCTGGCGACCATGACTCTTTACGACCACACCGGACGGACGTATACGCGGACCCGGCAACCGGATCCGCGTTTCGCCGCAGTTGTCGATGACGCGGTGCGTGGCATGGAATCGATCGCCGATGTCGGAGCGGGCAGCGGATCCTATGAACCGACGGGCACCGTGATCGCGGTCGAGCCGAGCCAGGTGATGATCGCCCAACGCCCACCGACTGCCGCACCAGCGGTCAAGGCGGTCGCCGAGCAGCTGCCGATCCGCACAGACGCGGTCGATGCCGCCTTGGCCGTCCTGACCGTGCACCACTGGACCGACCTCGATCGCGGCATCGCCGAACTGAAACGGATCGCCCGCCGCCGGATCATCATCCTGACCTGGGACCACACCGTCTTCCGCGAATTCTGGCTGGTCCGTGACTATCTGCCCGCCGCGGCCGAAACCGATGCGCGCTTGGCGGTCGCACTCCCGCGCCTGACCGCCCTACTCGGCGAAGTATCGATCACGTCGATCCCGATCCCACACGATTGCGTAGACGGGTTCGGCGGCGCTTACTGGCGGCGACCCGAGGCGTACCTGGACGAAACCGTGCGCGCGGGCATGTCGATGCTTGCGCTGACCCCGGCCGCGCTACTGCAGGACGGACTGAACCGGCTCCACGACGATCTCACCACCGATAGGTGGGCCAGGCGTAATGCCGAGCTACTCGGGAAATCCCACCTCGACCTGGGCTACCGGCTCCTCACCGCGGAACTCTGATTCAGTCGAGGAGAACAGCTACCCCGAGAAAACTAGAACGTGTTACATTCGAAGTCAGGCGTCCGCGCCTGTCGACGAAGCTACCGCCGCGTCATGGCGATATCTGCGACAGTCGGCCGAATCGGCAGCGCGGGCCGGTGACCAAATATGCAACCCGTTCCAGCACTCGTCAGCCGTTGCGATCCGGCTGCTGAGCAAGTAGGGAGACCAGCACGCCATGCGTACCGAAATCTGCGACCGGCTGGGGATCGAATTCCCCATCTTCGCCTTCACCCATTGCCGCGATGTGGCGGCCGCGGTCAGCAATGCCGGCGGACTCGGCGTGCTCGGTGCGGTGGGCTTCACCGCCGAGGAATTGGAGGTCGAACTGGCCTGGCTGGACGACCATGTACACGGCGTGTACGGCGTCGACCTCGTCATCCCGTCGAAGTACGAGGGCAAGGGGATCGATGATCTGACCCCCGAACAGCTGGAAGCCAAACTGGCGGAACTGGTTCCGCAGAGGCACCGCGACTTCGCGGAGAAACTCCTCAACGAGCACAATGTCCCGCGTCTGCCCGACGGTGAACACCACAATCAGCTGCTCGGCTGGACCGCGACCACCGTCGCGCCGCAGATCGAGGTGATCCTGCGCCATCCCAAGGCCAAGCTGGTCGCCAATGCCCTCGGCACTCCGCCGCCGGATGTGGTCGAGCAGATCCAGGGTTCGGGACGGCTCATCGGGGCGCTGTGCGGTTCGGTGAAGCATGCGCTCAACCACAAGCGCGCCGGTCTGGATTTCGTTGTCTGCCAGGGCACCGAGGGCGGCGGGCACTGCGGTGAGATCTCCTCGATGGTGCTGTGGCCGCAGGTGGTCGACGCCATCGGCGATATGCCGCTGCTGGCCGCCGGCGGTATCGGCAACGGTCGCCAGGTCGCCGCGGCCATGGCGATGGGTGCGGCGGGTGCGTGGACCGGCTCGCTGTGGCTGACTGTCGAGGAGGCGAATGTGCCGCCCGCGCAGATGCAGACCTATATCGAAGCCTCCAGCCACGACACCGTGCGCTCGCGGTCCTGGACCGGTAAGCCGTGCCGCATGCTGAAGAACGACTGGACCGAGGCCTGGGAGGCGCCGGAGAACCCGGATCCGCTGCCCATGCCGCTGCAGATGATGGTGGCCTTGGACGGCGTCAAGCGCGGGCACCGCTATCCCGAAGCCGCCAAGGATGTGAACTTCAATCCGGTCGGTCAGGTCGTCGGCATGATGAACAAGGTGGAGCGTTCCGCCGATGTGATCGCCCGGCTGATCAATGAGTACGTGGAGGCATGCGACCGCCTGAACAAGCTCAATAGCGCGCTGTAGCAAACTCTTCGACGCCGCCTCGACCGACCTGTTGGGGCGGCGTCGTCGTACTCCCGTGGCTGGGTAGCCGTCCGGCGGCGCACGCGGTATACAAGTGATTCGCACTGCTGCAGTGCGAGCGCTCGCGTCAGTTTCGGGAGGTAGGCATGTATCCCTGCACCAACCCTCGGTGCGGAAGTCGCGGACATAATGAGCCGGAGTGTCCGAATCTGATGCATGCCGATCTGCCGCAACGGCGAAATCTGGTGGTGCTGGCTGTACTTGCCGTCACGATCGTCAGCTCGCTCGTGCTCGCCGCCTTCGCCGCGGCACCGCATTGATATCGACCTAGGTCACTGAGAAGTCGTAACGCACACCGGTCAACTGCTCGCTGAGCTCCCACAGTTTGCGCGCGGTCGCGCGACGATAGGCAAGCGGATTGCGCAGCGCCCGCCGCGGATATCCGGCGAACTCGAAACCCGGTCCCACATAGGAGTTTCCGCGTACCGCCGGAACCGTGGCGGCATACAGCTGCGGCAGTGCGCCCATGCGGTCGGACTGGGCCAGCGCGAACAGGATCGCCTGCGGGATCGCCGCCAAGATACCGTTCACACCCTTCTCACCGTCGCGGTCGTAGAGATGGGTCGCCGACACTCCGGGATGCGCGGCCACCGCACGCAGGTCGGATCCGGCCGCGCGGGCGCGGCGCTCGAGTTCCGCGGTGAACAGCAGATTCGCCAATTTGGACTGGCTGTAGGCGGGCCAGCGCAGATAGAACCGCTGCCAATTCGGGTCGAGCCAGTTGATCACGCCGACCCACGCGGCCACCGACGATACGGTCACCACCCGGGGCTGTTCGGCGCGTAAGAGAGCGGGCAGTACGCCGCCGGTGAATGCGAAGTGCCCGAGATGATTTGTGCCGAACTGGGCGTCGAACCCATCGGCCGTTCGTGAGCGCGGCACCGCCATCACACCCGCATTATTGATCAGCAGATCGATCCGCCCGACGGTGTCGTTGATCTGCTCGGCGGCGCGTCCGACCGAGGCGAGATCGGCCAGATCCAGCTGCAGCACTTCAGGTTTCGGCCCGATTGACACTGCCGTTACCGCATCCAGTGCGGTCGCGGCCTTCTGCGGATTTCGGCAGGCCAGCAGCACATGCGCGCCCTTGCTCGCCAATGCCTCGGCGGTGCGCAGGCCGAGGCCGCTATTGGCGCCGGTGACCACGGCTGTCTTTCCGGATTGGTCCGCGATATCCGCAATGGTCCAGCGGCGCGGCAGGATTGGTACCGATGTCACAGAGAACTCCTGGTTGATCTAGACCGCTTCGTCGTCGCGTGCAGCCGGGCAGCCATCGCTCGACCAACTCGACGAACGGACCTTCCATCGAGCTGCGCGCAGACCCCGACGATGCCACCGAAGACCCGGCCTAGCATGGCCAGCTCTGGGAGCTCCGTCGGGCTTCATGCTCGACTCGGCCACGATCAGCGCCTGCCCGAGCTGCATGGCGCTGGCCTCGAGTTCGCCGCGAACACCCCATCGGCGGCCTGGTCGAGGACAAAAATCCCGAGCCGTCCCAGACAGAGATTCAAATGCGACGATCTTGCCGGACAGCGGCAACCGTACGCCTCTCGGACGGCGTTGAGCGGCACGGACCAATTGATGACTCAGACAGTGAATTCGGAAGGATCGAGCAGGATCAGGCGGTCGCCGCTTGCTCCGCATCCTCTTGGTCCTCGGCCCCGACGTCGAGCAATTCCTCGAATCGGGCGATCACCTTGTTGTGATACAGCCCGAACAGATCCTCGAACAGCGCCAGCTGGGCGTCGGACGGGCCGGAACCGGAATCCCACACCGCGACCAGCGCACGCCATACCAATACATGCAGATCGGCCGCGCCCGCGAAGAAGGCCTCGACGGCCTCGGGCACCTCGAGCACCATCTCGCCGATGGAATTCATGATCGCGCGCTGCATGCTCAGCCCGAGTGCGGTGAGCAACCGGCGGACCAGACCGATCTCGATGGCGAGGATCTGCTGGAAGTCGGGGACCTCCTGTCGGGCAAGCGATTCCAGTTGATCGATCGCGGCCTTGAGTTCGGCCGGATCGATCTCCTGTTCGCTGCTGGTGTAGGCGAGCAGCGCCTCCATGACGATGCCGCGCTCCACCTCGATGATGTCGTGGAACATCTCGACGGCCACATCCGGCATCGGAACCGAGAACCTGAACAGGTGCCGATACACATCGAGACCGCCCGCCTCACGGACATCGCGGATCGTGAACCCCTTACCGCGTCGCGCCTCGACGAATCCGTACGATTCCAACCGACCGAGGGTCAACTGCGCGGTCGCGCGGTTCATATCGAACTCCTCCGCGACCTGACGGACCGACGGCATCAAATCCCCCGGCTGATATTCCCCCGCGGCAACCCGGCGTGCCAGCTCATCGGCAACGTCGGCGACTACCGTTTGGGATCCCATCGAGATGCCACCTTTCGACTCGGTTCCGAATACGTCCCAGACAGTCTATGCTCTCTTGTGCGAGACTGCACCTGTGTAACACTGGTCAGTGTGCGGTGCGAGGTGAGTCATGACAATTCAGCGTGGCGACGGTCGATCGGCCGAGAGTTCGACAACTAGACATGCACGCATTTTCGCGATGAGGTCGAACGGTAAACCTCCAGTTCGTACGGCAGTTCGCAATGCGAAATTGGCGGCGCTGCCGGTCGCCTTCGCCGGCCGTCAGGCCGCAGGTGTGGGTAAGCGCGCACTCGGCCGACCGGCCGCCGAGGTCAATCGTGAAATCCAAATGCGCACCGCACAGCACATCTTCGAGGTGTTCGGCGAACTGAAAGGCTGTGCCGCGAAACTCGGTCAGCTGCTTGCCATTTACGAACTCGCACTGCCGCCGGAACTCGCCGAGCCATACAAAGTCGCGCTGAGCCGGTTGCAGGATTCCGCGCCGACGATGCTGCCGCGTTCGGTGCACGCGGCGATGGCCGCCAGCATGGGGGAGGACTGGCGTTGGCATTTCCGGGAATTCGACGATCGGCGCGCGGCCGCGGCCTCGCTCGGCCAAGTGCATCGCGCGGTATGGCGTGACGGTACGCCCGTCGCGGTGAAGATCATGTATCCCGGCGGTAAGCAGGCGGTCGCGAACGACTTGGATCAGCTGCGCCGGATCTCCATGCTGGCAACGGTTTTCGTGCCCGGTGCGGATGTCAAGGGGGTGACCGAGGCGGTCTGCGCCTGTGTGCTCGACGAACTCGACTATGCGGCCGAGGCGCAATCCCAGCGGATCTTCGCGGCGGCCTATGCCGACGATCCGGATTTCTATATTCCGCGGGTGATCGAACAACGCGGCGACGTGCTCGTCACCGAATGGCTGGACGGTACGCCGCTGCCGCGCGTCATCGCCTCCGGTACGCGCGCCGAGCGGGATCGGGTCGGTATGCAGCTGGTGCGGTTCATGGCATCGAGTTGGATCCGCAGCGGTCTGCTCTACGGCGACCCGCATCCGGGCAATTTCCGGGTGCTGCCGGATGGGCGACTCGGCGTCGTGGACTTCGGAGCCTGCACACCGTGGCCGACCGAGGGTTTCGAGGAATTCGCCTTCGACTACTGCGATGCGCTGTTCAACGGCGGGCCTGCCGAATTGGAGGCGGCGGTACGACGGCACGGTTTCTGCGAACCGGGCCGGGTACTCGATGCCGAGGATCTGTTCCATGTGGTCGCGCCGTGCGTCGAACCTTTCCGGCACGCGAACTACCGGTTCACCATGCGCTGGCTGCGCAAACAGGTACTGCGGGTGACGAATCCGCGGTTGACGAATGCCCTGCGTCAAGGCACTATGCCCGCGCGCTTCACGCCGTTCGCGCGATCGATGCTCACGCTGATCGGTGCGATCGGTCAGTTGGAGACCGAAGGTTCGTTCCGCGACGAAGTCGGGCGGTGGCATCCGACGTTGCACGAGTTGGTGACTCGCCCCGCGGAGCAGGACGCAGTGCCGGTCGATCTAGCGGTGGCTCGGCGCAAGCGGGCCGAAGCGGATGCGCGGCGCATGTCTGTGGGCTGAGCCCAACCGCGCTGACCTGCCCCGACGCCGCCGAGACACCAACCCGAGACATTGCGTCTCAGACAGAGCGATTCGCGCGCCGAACTTCCCGCCACCGACGATTCCGACTTCTCGGCGATGGGTGGATACCGATCATCGCGGCCCTCGATCGGCTCATCGCCGCCAGGCTCACGGCCACGCGCCCGGATTGGTCAGCGTGCCAACCACTCTCGCCAGTGCGGCCGGATGAGGGCGGCCAATTCGTCGTAACCGCCCGCGCCGGGATGCGCGCCGTCGCCCGCGCGCACCTCGCGCATCCATACCGCGCTGTCGCGCAGCGGTCGATGGACGCGCACGTACGGGACCGCTGCGGCAGCACAGATCTCGGCGAAATGTTCGTCGAGCGCGGCGGTCCGGGCGTTGTGGTCGATGTCATCGATGGGCGGCGGCGCGACGACCAGGACCGGCAGCTCGGCGGCCTGTGTGAGCAGCTCGGACAGGTTGGCCGCCGATTGTTCGGGAGCCACTCGGGGCTGTCCGTCGATGATGGTGGTGTCGTTGACGCCGAACGAGACAACCAGGCGGGCATCGCAGCCGTCGGGAAATCGTGGGGCGCATTCGGTCTGCCAGCGGCCGAGGATCTCGGTCGAAGTCTGCATCCGCACACCCAGGTTGTAGGTGGTGAGCGGCTGGCCATTCGCGTAGGTCTGGGCGGCCAGGCGACCGACCCACCCGAGGCACTGCGCGTCGCCGACACCCGCGACGAAAGAATCACCGATGCAGCACACGCGAAGGTCGTTCCACATCCGGCGATCTTCGCAACTGCTCGCCGCGGAGCAGGGCCCGGCTACCGCCGCACGGACTCCGGTCGTGCCCGTTAGGATCGCTGTGGTCATTCGGGAGGGATTGAAGTTGACAGGGGTAGCCGAATCCACAGTGGCCGCGGCGCCGCCGTGGTTCACGGGTTTGTTCGCGCATCGCCGCTGGATTCGCCGGGTCGAGCCGTTTCCGCATGTATATGCCCGGGATGTTTTCGTGCCCGAGTTCTATGGGCGGTTGGCCGATGAGTTGGCGCGGGTGCGCCGCGAGCGGCCGGAGTCGTTCGGAACGGTGGCGGCCGATTACGGTGCGGTCGGGGCCTCACTGGCCGGACTGCGGGACGGGCCGTTGGCACTGTTTCTCTCGCGGGAATGGCATGACCTGATCGCGCGGGTAGCTGGGGTGGCTACCACCGGTGATGTCGAGGGGTCGGTGCACCATCATCGGCCGGGGAGCCCGTCGGGGTCACCGCACAATGATTTGAATCCGGCCTGGTTCAAGGGGGTGGCGCCTGGGCCGGGCGAGGTCAGGACCGTGGATCCGGAGGTGGATCTGAAGATCGGCCCGCGGACGCCGGAGGTCTTCGCGCGGGAGACGGTGCGCGCCGTCGCGGTGCTGTTCTATTTCGGCAATCCGGATTGGCAGCCGGGCGATGGCGGCGAGACCGCGCTGTATGCGCATATCGGCGCGAACCCGGTTCCCGCACTGACGATTCCGCCCCTGAACAACTCGCTGCTGCTGTTCGAGTGCACACCGCGCTCCTGGCATACGTTCGTCGGCAATAACGCCGCCGCGCGCAATAGCGTGGTGATGTGGCTGCACCGGCCGAAGGAAGACGTGGTGCGGCGCTGGGGAGGAGACAGCATTGCGCAGTGGCACTGAACGCCGGGTGTGCCTGCTCACCGGGGCGGGTGGCGTCCTGGGTGATACCTTCTGCCGCGGCCTGTACACCGACTACGACATCATCGCGGTCTGTCGCAATCGCACCCCGGCGGCACCGTCACAGCTCGAATGGTTCGTCGATCCCTTCGAACCGGAAATGCCCGTGCCGGAGAATGCTTCGCGGATATTCGTGATCAAGGCCGATCTCACCGAAGCGGGTGAAGTCGAGCGCGTCATCGATATCGCACTTGCCCGCTTCGGGCATATCGATCTGCTGGTCAACAATGCCGCGCACAGCCGATTTCAGCCGCGCGGTATCGTCGACGGTGACGCCGCGCTCGACGAATTCGATCCGCATTTCGCGGTCAATGTCGGTGTGCCGCTGCGTTTGTCGGCGCGCTTGGCGCAGCGCAGCTGGGTGCACGCCGGAGACGAGAACCGGGCCCGTAATCGCAATATCGTGAATGTCTCCAGCATTGCGGGTTCGCGGGTGTACCCCGGCGGACAGGCGCTCTACGCGGCGTCCAAGGCGGCGCTCAACCACCTGACCCGGCATATCGCGGCCGAATTCGAGGAGTTCGGGGTGCGGGCTAATGCCATCGCGCCCAACGATTTTCCCGCGACGGTGTCCACCGAACAGGTGGTGCGGGCCATTGTCGAACTCGATCGAGGCGAGATGACCGGCGAAATCTTCACCGTCGCGGTGGCGGCCGAGGTTGGGCGTCACGCACTCGGTGCGGACGCCCATTGACCTACGCCGTTGCGGTGATCTCCTCGGACATGGTCCAAAGCCGTTGCGCGAGTTCCGCATCCACGGCCCGCCTGTTCCGCGGCTGTTCCTCCTTGAACCGGTGGAAGTACTTGCCGTTCATCTCCTCCGACGTAGTCGCCAAGTGCACCAGTGGATCCGCGCCCTTATCTGCCCGGATGAAGAAGGGCCGTGACAGCGGCGAACGGATGAACGCGCCGAGTCCGAGCGGAGCATTGTCGTAGACATGGGTGGCGACCGCGCCCGGATGGAATGCGGCGGTGACCAGCCCGCTGCCCTCGGTGCGGCGGGCCAGCTCCCTGGTGAAGATGATGTTGGCGAGCTTGGAAGTGCCGTAGGCGCCCAGCTGGTTGAACGAGCCGGTCGATGCGTTGACGGTGTCGAGGTCCAGCTTCGCCATCCGGTAGGTCATGCTCGCGGTATTGACGACCCTGGCCTGCGACTGCACCAGCCGATCCAGCAGCAGGGCGGTCAGCAGGAACGGCGACAGGTGATTTACCTGGAAGGTCAGCTCATTGCCGTCATCGGTGACGGTGCGTTCGGCCCACGCGCCGCCGGCGTTATTGGCGAGCACATCGATGCGCGGATAGCGATCTAGCAGCTGATCGGCGAGTTTGCGCACCTCGTCGAAGCGGGCGAAATCGGCTATGAACGACTCCGCGCCGATCCGCGCCGCCACCGCGGCGGTGCGCTCCGGCGAGCGCCCGACCACCGCGACGGTCGCGCCGTGCGCCACCAGCTTCGCCGCCGCCTCGGCGCCGATGCCGGAGCTGGCGCCGGTCACCACCACCGTCTTCCCGGATAGATCCTGTGCTGCCATGTCCTGCCTTCCGTCGGCTGATTCGTGCTGATCCTCATCGGCCGGAACGGATTCGGCAAGACCGTCTACCAACCGGTAGGTCGGTGGGAACCGACTGCTGTGTATCGTGCTGCCAACGCAACAGTTGATCTAGTACGAACATGGGTAGCTCGCCGGGGACGCCCAGAACTCAGCCACTCCGGGAACCGTCGGCCCGCGACGGTACGTTAGGACTCACCTACGACCGGCAAAAGGCCCGGGGAGGCGGAGGAGCGGAGGGCCATGAGATGCGAGTTGACGGGCGGGATATCCCGGTCACGGGGAGCCTGCTGCAACCGCTGATCCGGCGGACCAGTGACATCATCCGTGTCGTACTCGCGGCACTGTGGGTCGGCGTGATCGTCGCCGCCTCGCTGATCACCCGGCCGGAGTGGCTGGCACTGGAGCGTTCGGTCTCGAATATCGTCGGATTCCTCAATCCGGACCAGTCCAATCTGGTGTACCTGGTCTACGGCACGGCGATTCTGGCGCTGCCGTTCGCGATCCTCATCGAATTGATCATCAGCAGGCAGTGGAAGCTGCTCGCGGGCTACGCGGCCGCGGGATTGGTCGCGGGCCTGCTGCTATCGATCACCGGAACGGGATTGTCCGCGCCGCAATGGCATCTGCAGGTGCCGGACCGGCTCGATACCTTCCTTTCGCAGTTCCTGGACGATCCGCGCTGGATCGCCATGCTCGCCGCCGTGCTGACCCTATCCAGTCCATGGCTGCCGACCCGACCGCGGCGCTGGCTGTGGTTCCTGCTGCTGGCGTTCGCACCGATCCACCTGGTGGTCAGCACGGTGGTGCCCGCGCGGGCCATGTTCGGACTCGCGGTCGGCTGGTTGGTCGGCGCGGTGATCATGCTGGTGGTCGGCACACCGGCGCTGGAGGTGCCGTTGGAGGCGGCGGTGCGGGTGCTGGCCAGGCGCGGACATACCGTCACCGCATTCACCGTGCTGCATCCCGCCGGGCGTGGTCCGCTGGTGCTCGCCGCGACCATCGACGGTCCGGAGCGCGAGTTGACCGTAGAGCTGTTCGGCAAGAACCAGCGCAGCTTCGGTGCGCTGCGCCAGCTGTGGCGCTGGCTCACCTTCCGCACCAGCGAAACGGCGGCACTGCACGGCTCGATGCACCGCGCCGTCGAGCACCGCGCGCTGGTGGCCATCGCCGCCGGCGAAATGGGTCTGGCCGCCGTGCAGCAGGTCGCCGTCGCGGCACTCGAGCGCGGCTGGATGCTGTACGCGCACACCATGCCTCGGGGTAGGCCGCTCGACGAAACCTCCGATCACGAGCTCGCCGGGGTATGGCGATCGCTGTCCGCATTGCACTGCGGCCAGATCTCGCACGGCGATCTGCGACCCGCCGAGATCCGAATCGAGAACGGCACCACGCTGTTCAGCGGATTCATCAATGCGGAATTCGGCGCGTCCGATAACCAGCGGCAGTCCGATGTCGCGCAGTTGCTGGTCTCGACCACGGCGGTCTTCGGCAAGGAAGCGGCGGTGCGCACCGCCATCGAGACGCTCGGCGAGCAGACGGTGCTGACCGCGGCGAGCCGACTCACCAAGTCCGCCATGCCCGCCGGGATCAAGAAGTCGATTCCGGACTGGGGCGAGGTGGTCTCCTCGGCCCGCGATGAGGTGCGCAAGCAGACCGGCCAGGACAAAATCGAGGCCGAGCAGATCACCCGGTTCAGCCGCAATCAGATCATCCAGTTGGTGTTGCTGATCGGATTGGTCTATGTCGCCTATCCGTTCATCAGCGCGGTGCCGACCTTCTTCTCGCAGTTGTGGAGCGCCAACTGGTGGTGGGCGCTGCTCGGGCTCGCATTCTCGGGGCTGACGTATATCGGTGCGGCGGCGGCACTGTGGGCCTGCGCCACGCGCCTGGTCAGCTTCCGCAATCTGGTGATCATGCAGATCGCAAATACCTTTGCCGCCACGACAACACCCGCGGGTGTCGGTGGATTGGCCTTGAGCGTGCGCTTCTTGCAGCAGGCCGGACTCGGCGCGGTGCGGGCCACCGCCGCCGTCGCACTGCAGCAGGCCGTACAGGTGATCACACACATCAGCCTGTTGATCCTGTTCAGTGTCGCGGCGGGCACTTCGGCGAATCTGTCGCATTTCGTGCCCGACGCCACCGTGCTCTATCTAGCGGCCGGTGTGGGCGTCGGCATTATCGGCGCCTTCATGTTCGTGCCGAAACTGCGTCGCTGGCTGAACAATTCGGTGCGCCCACAGTTGCAGGAGGTGCTCGGTGAACTCGGCGATCTGGCCCGGGATCCCAAGCGCTTCCTGGTGATCGTGCTCGGCTGTGGTGCGATCACACTCGGCCTGGCGCTCGCGCTGTGGGCCAGCGTCGAGGCGTTCGGTGGTGGCGCGTCGTTCATCACCCTCACCATCGTCACCATGATCGGCGGCACCCTGGCCGCGGCCGCGCCGACACCCGGTGGCGTCGGCGCGGTCGAAGCCGCACTGATCGGTGGCCTTGCCGCCTTCGGCCTGCCCGCGACCATCGCCGTGCCGTCGGTGCTGCTCTACCGCGTGCTCACCTGCTGGCTGCCAGTGTTCTGCGGCTGGTTCTGCATGCGCTGGATGACATCGAAGGACCTGATCTGATCAGACGTCCTTGGTTGCCACCAGCACGCCGGTCGTCGGTGGGATCGCGGTGAAGTCCACCGTCCCGAATCCGGCCGTCCGCAAGGCTTCTCGATAGCGGCGGATATCGATGGCCGCCAGCGGGTCCGCGTGGTGTCCGGGCGCGTGCGGGTCGTCGGTGCGACGGGCGGCGAATCGGGACATGATGCGAACCGCCGCGGGAAGGACTTTTCCGGTCGGGTGGGTATCGGCGAGCAGCAGTCGGCCACCCGGGCGGAGCACCCGGAACATCTGTCCCAGTGCCGCGATGCGCTGGGCCTCCGGAATGTGATGCATGACAAAGGTCGAGGTGACCACATCGACCGAGGCATCGGGCAGGGTCAGCGACTGGGCGGCGCCGACTTCGAAACGGCAGTGGGGGGCGGCGCGACCGCTCGCGTAATCGATCATCTCCCGGGACGGGTCGATACCGATCACTCGACCGGACGGCCCGACTCGATCGGCGAGGGCCCGAACGAGTTGGCCCGGGCCGCAACCGATATCGACCGCATGATCGCCCGCGGCGGCACCGGTCAGCTCGACGAGGCGAGCGTTCAGGCTGCCGACCCGGCCGAGCAAGAAGGCCGATTTCACAGCGAGATAGCCGCGTGGTTTGGTGATGAGAATGCCGATCTCGGAGTTCCGGTCAGCATGTGTGTTAGTGGACTGTTGTGCGTTTCCGGTCATGAGTTCATAATCGGACCAGATGACCGGATAGACCAGAAGCAAAAGTGCGGATATCGTGCCGTTACGAACGGATTCGCACTATCTGTACGACAACGCGGTCTTCGCGTTCGGAGGATGCCGATGACCAGCACCGATCGTCGGGTGCGCCGCACCAAGAGCCTGCTGCACCGGGCGCTGATCGAGCTGATGATCGAATGCGGCTATGACCGGATCACGTTGCAGGACATCCTGAATCGCGCCGATGTCGGACGCTCCACCTTTTATGCGCACTTCCGGGACAAGGACGATCTGCTGCTGGTCAGCAGTACCGAGTACCTGCGCGCGGCGGTGGCAGATGTCGAATCGGCCGCGAATGATCCTGATGCACCGCAACATTCGGAACCGCTCGCACCGCTGTACACGCTGTTCCGGCTGGCGTCGGCGAATCCGGAGGTCTACCGCGCGCTACTGGGTCGCCGGGCGACCGGAGTGCTGTTGCGCTCGACCCGACGCATGGTGGAAGAAATTCTCACCGAACAACTTTCGGGTCGACTCGAGATGGACGACGACGAATTCGCGGTGACGATGACCTTCCTGTCCTGGGGTGTCGTCGGCCTGCTCGGCTCGATCGCGGACGCGGAACCGCCGCTGCCCGCGGCCGAAACCTACCGTCGCCTCGAAGTTCTGGTCGGACCAGGCCTGACGAGCCGGGTGTCACATACCGGACGGGTCAGCCGCGCCGGCCACTGATCGGGTACTCCTCGAAACAGATCTGAGTCTGCCTGACCACCTCCCGTTAATACCGATGTGCCCGATCAGCTCGAGCGCCTGCTCGGCGGGACCGCGCCACCGCCCCGCCCTTCGCCACCGGACCGGCCGGCATCGGCCCGAGGAACCCTCCAGGTCCAATGACATTCACCTGCCTGTGCACCGCGAGTACGGCGGCCCGGATGCGTCGGATCACCATGCGGGATCGTGAGGCGTCGGCACCGCCGATGTCTTCGATTCGGCAAAAGCTCAGGACGAGTAGTCCTTGCGCAGCTGAACTTTCACAACCTTGCCGCTGGCATTGCGCGGCAACTCGGCCACGATCACCAGATCCTTGGGATGCTTGTAGCGCGCCAGGTTCTCGTTGAGGAACGGCGCCAGGTCATCGAGCGTGAGCTCGGCATCCGGATCGGCAAGGGCGACAACGGCAACCGGCACCTCTCCCCACTTCTCGTGCACCCGTCCGACCACCGCGGCCTCGCGGATCTTCGGATGTGCGAAGAGCACGTTCTCCACCTCGGCGCAGTAGATGTTCTCGCCGCCGGAGATGATCATGTCCTTTTTGCGGTCCACCACCCAGAGGAAGCCCTCCTCGTCCGCACGGACCAGGTCACCGGAGTGGAACCAGCCACCGGCGAAGGCATCGGCGGTCGCCTCCGGCTTATTCCAGTAGCCCTGCATGAGAGTCGGTCCGCGATAGACGATTTCGCCGATTTCGCCGGGCGCGACATCGTTCATCTCGTCGTCGACGACGCGGGCCTGGATGGTCGGAATGGGCTTGCCTACCGAACCGAGCTTGCGGATCGCGTCCTTACCCTCCAGCACACAGGTGATGGGCGACATCTCGGTCTGACCGAAGACCGCGACATTGACCGCGTCCGGGAAACAGTCGGCCATGGCCCGCAGCACGGTATCGGAGGCCGGGGCAGCACCCCAGCTGAGCACCTTCAGCGCGAGCTTGCGTTGCTTGACCGTCGGCTCCTCGCAGATCATCTGCCATTGCGCGGGCACGCAGAAGGCGGTGGTGGCCTGCTCACGTTCGACGGCCTCGAGGAATTCGGTGGGATCGAAGGCACCGAGTGGATGCAGCACGATCTTGCCGCCGAGCATGAAATACGGTGCGAGACTGCCGAGTCCGGCGATATGGAACAGCGGTGACGTGCAGAAGCCGACCGAGTCGGGACCGATATCCGTGGCCCGAATACTGGTCAGCGCTTGGGCATTCATGTTCGCGTGGGAGAGCACCGCACCCTTCGGGCTGCCGGTGGTGCCCGAGGTGTACATGATCAGCGAGGGGGTGTCCTCGGGAATGTCCAGCGGTGTATGCGGTTCGCCGCCCTCGGCCAGCACTTCGTCGTAGCCGAGCACCGAATCGGTGGTCTGGCCACCGATCACGATGCAGGTCGCGAGCTCGGTCGCCTCGCCCTGCACGGCGGTGGCCAACGGCTGCAGCATGGTGTCGGTGACGATCGCCTTGGCGCGGGAATCGCTGACGATATAGGCGACCTCGGGCGGGGTGAGCCGGAAGTTCACCGGGACCGCGATGGCGCCGAGTGCGTTGATGCCGAAGACGGCCTCGAGATATTCGGGATAGTTCAGCGCCAGTATCAGTACCCGGTCACCGAAGCCGATGTCGCGGCGGGCGAGCGCGTCGGCGAACTTCAGCGAACGCTCGTGCAGCTGCCGCCAGGTGGTGTCCACACCACGGAACCGCACGGCCACCGCGTCCGGGCGCATCTGCGCATGCGATGCGATCTGGTTGTTCCAGTGGTTGCGCCGCGACCTGATCGGCTCGTCGAGCGCCTGTGCACCGGTGGTCATGCCACTCCTCTCGGACCGTCGAACGGACGCCGGTGTATCCGACGGCGTCGACGGGCTGAACTGAGAGCAGAATAACAACTAACTTATTCAGGCAGCAAGACACTAGGTCACGAATCGCTGTTAATCGTTCCGAGGTCGGGTTTGCACAGCGAAAATCGCTCCTAGCTGCATATTCGCCGACTATCTCGATAGTTGCTGCCCACCTACACACCCGTTCCGACGGCAATACTATGCGAATCCCGACTCACTTATGAGTTGAACAGCAGACGATTCCCGTGTCACCATCACTGCGTAAGGGCGCCACTGGCACGCCCCGCAACGCATAGGAGAAGCGCAATGCTGCGTACCAGGTTCACCGAGACATTCGGCGTCGAACACCCGATCGTGCAGGGCGGCATGATGCATGTCGGCCGCGCCGGCCTCGTCGCGGCCGTCGCCAACGCGGGCGGGCTCGGCTTCATCACCGCGCTGACCCAGCCCACCCCCGACGACCTGCGCAAGGAGATTGCGCGGACCAGGGCGTTGACCGATAAGCCGTTCGGCGTGAACGTCACGATCCTGCCGTCGATCAATCCGCCGCCGTACGCCGAATACGTGCAGGCGATCATCGAGAGCGGCATCGAGATCGTCGAGACCGCGGGCAGCAATCCGGAGCCCTTCCTGCCGTACTACCGGGAGGCCGGTATCAAGGTGCTGCACAAGTGCACCAGCGTCCGGCATGCGTTGAAGGCACAGAAGATCGGCGTCGACGGTGTCAGCATCGACGGTTTCGAATGTGCCGGACATCCGGGTGAGGACGATATTCCCGGACTGATCCTGATCCCGGCAGCCGCACGGGTGCTCGACATTCCGATGATCGCCTCCGGCGGTATCGCCGATGCCCGAGGACTGGTCGCGGCCCTCGCGCTCGGTGCCGACGGCGTCAACATGGGCACGCGCTTCCTGTGCACGCAGGAATCGGCGATCGACCAGAAGGTCAAGGAACAGATCGTCGCCAACTCCGAACTCGACACCCAGCTGATCTTCCGGACCATGCGCAACACCGCGCGCGTCGCGGATAACGAAATCAGCCGCAAGGTCGTCGAAATCGAAAAGGCCGGTGGCACTTTCGACGATGTCCGCGATCTGGTCGCGGGTGCGCGCGGACGCCGCGTCTTCGACGAGGGCGATCTCGATGCGGGCATCTGGTCGGCGGGCCTGGCCCAGGGTCTCATCCACGACATCCCGTCCTGCGCCGAACTGATCAGCCGGATGGTCGCCGAGGCGGAGGAGCTGATCACCGCGCGCCTCGCGGAGAAGGTAGTCGCCTAGGGACTCGTTGCGAAACCCTGGACCGAGCGCCAGGGCTCGTCCCATAGTCGAACCAGGCCCGTCGCACTCCATCGGGGGTTACCGCGACCGAGGTCAGTCGACAAGCTGACCTACGATGACGTTGACTACCAGCCAAAGGACGGTCATCCGTGTCGGAAGCGTTCGACTGGTCTCTGCCGAAGACCTACATCCTGCCGGTGGATATAGACGGTTACCTGTCCATGCCAGAGGACATGGCGCGCAATGTCGAGATCAGAGACGGGATGATCATCCACTGTGAATCCGCCTCGCCGAATCACAATGCGATAGCCCGAAATATCGAACGGGCACTGCTGGACGGCCATGCCAAGCGCGGTTCAGCGGAGCCGTGCTTGCGGGTCAACCGGGATGTGGACATGTTGGTCTCGGAGGTCCCCTTCCATTACAAGCGGCCGGACGTCATCGTCTACCGCTGCATCGATGAGCCTCGACCGAAGTGGCGGATGAAGCCGACAGCCGCGGACGCCGTGCTGGTGGTCGAGGTGGTCTCGCCGACCACGATCACTGCTGACTTGGTCGACAATCGTGCCGAATATGCCCGGTTCGAGATACAGCACTACTGGATCGTCCGGATGGCCAATGAGGACGGTCCCGCGGTTTCGATCGAGATGCTGACGCTCAACTCGGCCGGGGAGTACGTTTCGGCTGGACATCACACCCGATCGGACCGTTCTGCCAGCGCGATCGATTCGCTGGTGCCGTTCGAGGTGCACGCCACTTGGCAGCAACTCGACGAGGGCATCGACTGAATTTCGCGCAGACCAGGTCCTATCTCGCCGCCAGTGCCTCGACCGCGGAGTAGTCGTGGGCGGCGACGATTTCGATGCCGTCGGGTAGGGCGTGTAGGCGATGGATGGTGGCGAAGGTGGCATCGCGGTCGGCATCGAAGAGTTGGCCGGGCATGGGAGCCTTTTCGCGGATCAGCTCGACCTGGAGTTTGTTCCACACCGCGTCGCCCGCGAGCAGCACCCGGGTGCCGTCGTCGACCGCGAGCAGGACGCCGATACTGCCCGGGGTATGTCCGGCGAGGTCGACGAGCAGCACCGAACCGTCGCCGAACAGGTCCAGACTGCGCGGGAAGGTGAGCACCGGCGGTCCGTCTAGTTCGAAGGTGTCGAAGGTGCGCCCGCGCAGCGGGCCTCGGGCAACGCCGACGGGGGCATGCGGGCCGTCGAGTGCCCACGCGCGTTCGACGGCGGGTAGTCGGATGGACACGGAATCGGGCAGCTCCAGCAGGCCGGAGACGTGATCCCAATGCAGGTGGGTCGGCAGTACGAAATCGATTGCATCGACGGCGATATCGCGGGCGGCCAGTGCGTCCGAGAGGCCGAGCACCGGCTTATCGGGTGCGACCAACAGTGGAATCGGGAACGGCAGCTCGGGCAGCACCCGATCGTGCACCCCCGCGCACAGGGCCGGATCGACCAGGAATCGCGCCTTCGGATGTTCGATCAGATAGGCCGACATGGTCATCGGCAATTCGCGCAGGCTGCGCACGCCCTCAGCGACAATCGTGGCGGGGGCGGCCATACGGGCCTGCATCAGGACGGTGAGTCCGACAGTCACCTTGGTCTGCGGCAGCGGGACCGGCTCCAGACCGGCCAGCAACACGCTATCGGGGCGACGCGGGCGCAGCAGTCGACCAGGTGTGGCCGCCAGGGCGGCGCAGCAGCGCAGCACGGTCGGCAGGGTGGGCGTCCGCTCGGTTCCGGATTCGGGCACAGTGCCACCGTAGGCGATCATGGTAGACGGCGAAAGAGCCGGGTATGCAGGACAATTCCGGACAATACACCCGCCTGAGGGACACCTTGATCGCGCCGATATCTACGGCATAATCGGCAGGGGTACCGGCGTGGGGGCAGCAGCCCTCCGGCGACGGGAGGAGGACGGATGGGGCCTGATCTTCCGGACGGGCAGGGTGTTGTCTCGAGCGACCTGCGAACAGTCGCCGACGGTGTTTCGAACATATTCGGTTCGCGACGTGCCGCGCTACTGAGCGCTGCCACCGCCGCCATCGCCGACCTGCTGAATGTCGATGCCGCAGCGGTCTCGACCGATGCACCGTTCAGCGATCTCGGCCTCAGCTCGCTGCAATTGGCGCGGCTGACAGCGCATCTGGAAGATGCCATGGGAGTCGAGGTTTCGCTCACCGCGCTATACGACCATCCGGACATCGAGCAGCTTGTCGAGTATCTCGCGATGCGATGAACAGCTTGCCCACAAATCGGACAGGCCAGCCCGCCTCCGTCCGGCCGTATCCGCCGGTATCCATCGTGGGCATCGGCTGCCGGGTGCCGGGAGCTTCGAGCGTGCCCGAGTTCTGGCGGATGCTGTGCGATGGCCGGGATGCCACCGGAGCGCCGCCGCCCGGTCGACCGGGCACACGGCACGCCGGATATCTCGCCGATATCGATGCATTCGACAACGACTGGTTCGCCATCTCCGGTCGCGAGGCCGCGCTGATGGATCCGCAGCAGCGGCTGGCGCTCGAGGTCGCGATCGAGGCGCTCGACGATGCCGGAATCGGCTATCACACCAGGGGTTCCGGGGCTGCGGTGGTGTTCGGTGCGTGCGCTTACGATCACGGCATCGCGGTGCTCGGCCGCGATGGGCACGATGCGCCGTATGCGGTCACCGGATCGGCGCTCAGCATCATCGCCAACCGGCTGTCCTATGTCCTCGACCTGCACGGACCGAGTCTGGTAGTGGACAGCGCCTGCTCGTCCTCGCTGGCCGCCGTGGATCTCGCGGTGCGCCTGCTGGCCGATGACTCCGTGCCGTTCGCGATCGTCGGCGGGGTGAATCTCCCACTGCTGCCGCATACTTCGGCGTACCTAGCCGAAGGCGGGTTCCTCGCGCCCGATGGACGGTGCAAACCGTTCGATGCCGCGGCCGACGGATATACCCGCGGTGATGGATGCACCGTAGTGGTGCTGCGGCGCACCGCCGATGCGCTGCGGGACGGACATCGGGTATATGCCGAAATCCTCGGCACGGCAGTCGGTTCGGACGGGCGGTCCAACGGGCTGTACGCGCCGAACGGACGGGCCCAGCAGGAGGTTATTCGTACTGCCTTGGCAGGTCTCGATCCGCGTGCGATCGGGTACATCGAATGTCACGGCACCGGAACACCATTGGGTGATGCAGTCGAGGTGGGCGCGCTCGCCGCGGTAGTCGGAAGCGAGGCCGAACCGACCTGGATCGGCTCGCTCAAATCCAATATCGGGCATCTGGAGGCGGCCGCCGGAGTCACCGGAATGGTCAAGGCGGCGCTGTCCATCCGGCACGGGGTAATCCCGCCGACCATCAATTTCCACACCGAGAATCCGCTGCTGAAACTCGCCGAGCATGGGCTGCGCGTGCCGATCGAACCTATCGACTGGACCGACAAACCGCTGGAAGCGCGGCTTGCCGGAGTCAGCTCATTCGGATTCGGCGGGACGAATGCGCACGTGGTGCTGCGCGGTCTCGAGGCAGCGCGTCACCGGAGTTATGAACCGCCCGTGCTGCTTCCAGTCACCGGTCGCGACATGGCGGAGCTGCGCTCGCACGCGTTGCGGTGGGGCGAGCTGCTCGAGCGTGTCGGCGCAAGCAATCTGTCGTCAGGCGGCACAAGCGACGTTTCACGTGGCATGCCCAGCAGCGCATCGCGCGACAACACCGCTTCGGACCACGGCACCAGCAGCTCGTCGCGCGACAACACCCCTACCCCACAGCCTGCGGCCACCAGGCGCATGTCGCGCGAGGACACGAGCGGCGCGGGCGAGGACATGAGCGGCGCGGGCGAGGACATGAGCGGCGACTCACCCAGCAACGCCACGCACGATCACATGAGCACCGCCTCAGGTATAGGCGCAAGCAGCGCCTCGCATGACGAAACCAGCAACCGCAGGGCCGAGGGCACGTTTCGCACTTTGCTCGAGCGCACGAGCGACTCGCACGACGGCACAAGCAGTGGTTCCCGCGAGGGCACTAGCGGCGATTCACGCGAGCATGCAAACAGCGATTCACACGAGCACGCGAGCAGCCGCCCACACGAACCCACAAACAGCGGCCCACACGAGCACGCAAGCAGCCGCCCACACGAACCCACAAACAGCAGCCCACACGAGCACGCAAGCAGCAGCTCAAACGAAGGCATGGGTGCGGCGGCCGAGGCGATTGTGACGAGCTACTTGGGCGCAGGGAGTGGCGATCGCGAAATTCTTCGGCATTTCGCGGCTGCTGCGGCGCGGTTGATACCCGAGAATGCCCGGGCGGCAGTGGTTGCGCGGGATCTGGATGATGCCGTGGACCAGTTGCGTGCGGTGGCAAGTGGGCAGTCCGGGGGTGGGGTGATCGGCGCTGGTTCGGTGCGGCGGCGGGGTGGCCTGCTTTTCCTGTTCTCTGGGCAGGGTGGGCAGTATTCCAAGATGGGGCGAGGTCTTGCGGCTCGCTATCCGGTCTTCGCGAATGCGGTGACCGCTGCCGCGGATGCGATTGCGGTGGCGGGCGGCCGGCGAGTGTGGACGCCGCGCAACGGGTTCGCGCTCAGTGGTGCGACGAACGGGACCAGCGCGACGGAACTCGTGCAACCGGCGATATTCGCATTCCAGGTGGCGCTCGCCGAACTGCTCGCCGCGTGGGGCATCGAACCGGATGCGGTGGTGGGGCACAGTCTCGGCGAAGTGGCCGGGGCCGCGGTGAGCGGCGCGTTATCGCTTTCGGATGCGGCCCGAGTCGTGGTGCAGCGCAGCCGGATTCTGGCGCGCCTCGACGGACACGGTGCGATGGCGCTGCTGGAGGCGACAGCGGATGAGGCGGCGCGGCTGGTCGAGCCACTGCACGCGACGGTAGCGATCGCTGCTGTCAATGGACCGCGTTCGGTGGTGATCTCCGGTGCGCCACGCTACATCGACGCACTGGTCCGCCGTGCCAAGCGCAGGCAGATATTCGCGCAGCGGATCGCCGTCGACTTCGCCGCCCACAGCTCACAAGTCGGCGCACTCCTGCCCGAATTCGTCGACGCACTCGACGGACTCACCACGCAGGTGCCGCGCGTCCCGGTGTACTCGACGGCGCGTCGAGGCGAAACGATAACCACGGCCGCGATGGATGCCGACTACTGGGCCGAAAATGCCTCGAGGACCGTCGAACTGGCTGCCGCACTGCGACAAGCAGCCGACGATGGATTCGCAACGGTACTGGAACTCACACCCCATCCCGTACTGACACCCGCAATCCGCGAGTTCCCCGAATTCGCCGACGCCACCCACCCGGTCACCACCCGCGACGACGAGGCCAAAACCTTCCTGACCTGCCTCGGCAACCTCTACCTCGAAGGGCACCCGCTGAATTGGGCTGCCAGCGGCCCCTTCACCGCCCCACCCCCACCCCGTCAATGGATCCACCGACGGTTCCCACTGATCACCAGCCTCGATCCCGGCGCCACCGCCGAACCGGACACCATCAAGCGACCCACCGACCGGGACGCCGCCACCGAGCCTGGCACCTCGACCACCGCTCCCATAGAGCCCCGCACCGCATGCGACACCGCCACCAATTGCGGCATCATCCACGACGCCGCAACCGGGCCCAGCGAAAGCCATGTCGCTGCGAATGCGCCCGGTACCGCCCATCGCAGTGCCACCGAACGCGCTATCAACGGCCGCACCGTCAACGATTCTTCGGTCTCCGATTTCGGCGCAGCCATCGGAGATGATGCCGTCCGCAGTCGAAATGCCTACGGCCCGGACACGACCGAACACGACTCCATTCACGGTCGAGATACGCGCGACCCGAATACAACCACCCAGCTCGATGCTCCTCGCGGCCGAAATGCCCAGGGCCAGGGCGCAGCTGCAGGTTTCGACATCGGTGGCGGCCGCGACGACTACGACACGAACACAACCACCGGTCCCAGGATCAGCCGCGGACGAGATGCCACCGATTCGAGCGCGGCCGGAGTCTTTGAATCCGAGTTCCCCGCAGACGATCTCCACGATCACGTGGTGCAGGGCGTACCAACCGTCCCCGCGGTGTTCTGGCTGCTCAGGCTGCTCGAACTGGCTGAAAACGGGCGGACGATCACCGATTTCGTGGTGCACGAGCGGACCGGGCTCGCCGCGCTGTCCGCTGTCACCTATCGGGCCGGTGGTGCTGGAAGGTTGCAGGCGGAGGTCACAGGCGCCGGGACGCTGGCTTCGGCACGGTTGGCCGGTGACCCCACACCCGGGGATATCGTCGCATGGATGCGGGTGGTCGATGCAAATCGGGCCGTGCGTCGGCGGATGCGAGTGCTCGCGCCAGATGTTTTCTACGACTCGTTGCGCGCACGGCAACTCGACTACGGTCCCGGTTTCCGCGTGCTGCGCAATATCGAGGCCGGGCCCGATTGTGCGGTGGGATCGTTCGATGCCGCCCCGCTACAGCGCTCGGCGACCCTCGATAGCTGTCTGCATCTGCTCGCCGCCGCGAGCTGGGACCACCTGCCCGCCGATGCCATTGCATTGCCGATCGGCATCGAGTCCGCCTGGCTGTCCGCCGAACCGGACCTGGTGCTGCTGGAAGCCCATGCGCTGGTGCGTGATCGATCGACGACTGGACTGACCGGTGACGTCATCGGCACCGATCAGCACGGCGTCCCGGTGCTCGCGCTCTCGGGTGTCCGCATCCGTTTCGCCACGGTCGAATCCACAACGCAGGTCGGCCCTTTCCGCCATGAAACGTGGATACCGTTCCAGCACAGTCCCCAGCGCGGAATCAGGACCAAACCGCAACGCGCCTTGGTTATCGGCGAATCTCAACTCGCCATCCGACTGGCCAGAGAACTCGACCGCACCCTGCCCACCGAACGCGTCGCCCGCGAACCGGATGCCGCCGGCCCGATCGTCTCCGCTGTACTCGCCGGACGCACCGGCACCGCGACTACGGCAGTTGTGGTGATCTGGCCCGCCGAATCCGGCGCGACACATCACGCGACCGAGCCCGCGAACAGTGTCATCGCCACCACTGGGCGAGTGCTGGATCTGCTGCAACGCGTCCAATCCGAACACGCCACAGCATCTTTGACGATCATCCTCCCAACCCCCAGCGCGACCGGTCGGCAACCGTCCGCCCGGAGCCGACAGGACATGCCGATGGCGATCGCCGGCTTGGTGCGATCGATGCAGCTCGAATCGGGCCGCGAAGTGCGACTCGTGTGGACCGACAGGTCTCCGACCGCGCTGTCCCGACTGCAAGAACTCATCGCCACCCCACTCCCCGATGAGCTGCGAATCTCCGCCGACACCATTACCACCCGCCGTTTCGTGCATTCCCGCCCGCGGTCAACCACCCCAACTTCGATCGACCCCAACGGCACCTATGTGGTCACCGGCGGTTTGGGTGCGCTCGGCTCGGTCGCGGTGCGTTGGCTACTCGATGCGGGTGCACACGACGTCGTGGTGCTCACTCGCGCACCCAGACCAGTGCCCGCACTCCTGGACGGACTGGAAGACCGGATAGTCGTAGTGCGCTGCGACGCCGCGGACCGCAGCGACCTCGCCAATGCGCTCGACGATGTTCGCGAATGCGGCTCCACCATCCGCGGCGTCGTCCACGCCGCGGGCGCACTCGAAGACGCTGCATTCGAAGCCGTCACCACCCGCCAACTCGCCCGCATGTTCGCACCGAAACCCATCGCCGCAGGCAATCTCATCGATCTCACCGCCGCCGATCCAACCGACTTCGTGCTGCTGTTCTCCTCCGCCACCGGGGCGCTCGGCGCACCCGGACAGGCGGCCTACGCCAGCGCGAATGCCGCAATGGACGCGCTCGCCCAATCCCATCCAGGGCGGCGCGTGTTGAGCATCGGTTGGGGCGTATGGAATTCAGGCCTCGCAGCGGGCGCGGGGGGTGCACAACATCTGCGACGCGCCGGAATCTCCGCATTCGATATTTCGCGCGGCACCGAATTACTCACCCAGACCATGTATTACAACGAGCCCTACCTGCTCGCCTTGGACTACACGCCGAGCACTGATCCCGAACCAGTCGCCACCCGCCTGCGAAATCTGCTCACCGACCAACCGTCCACAGCAGACACCGCACCGCCGAATCCGGCACCCCAGCAGCAACATCCGATAGAACCACTCACCACGACCATTCGCACCGCTCTCGCCGCCACTCTCGACCTGACCTCGGACCATCTCGACCCGGAAGCCGATTTCAACGAATTGGGCCTGAGCTCACTGCTCGGCATAGAAATGCGCCGCCGCCTCGAAACCCTTCTCAATATCCGCATCTCGACCGCCGAACTGTTCCAACACCCGACCATCACCGCACTCGGTGCCGCCTTGGCCGACCGAGTCGCCGCCGTCAGACCCGACGGGGTGCGGTGACTTCGCCGTATACGGGGCAGACCAACGTTCTGGCCGCCCGGGTTGCCGAGTGGGCGCAAACCAAGCCCAGTGACAGTGCGTACACCGAATTGCGTTATCGCGGACGGGATTGCGTTCCTGTCACGCTCACCTATGAACAACTGCACCACGCGGCAGGTGCACAGGCCCGAAGACTCAGGGCAACAACCGATCCCGGCGACCGGGTGGCGATTCTATGCACGCACGGAATCGACTACGTCATAGCCTTTCTCGCCTGCCTCTACAGCAATCGCATCGCAGTGCCTCTGTTTCCGCCGACGAGCAATAGAAATCGGCCCCGGCTTGAGGGTGTACTCACCGATGCCCGACCCGCATTGAGCCTGATCTCGCCGACCGACACGACTACCAGCGAGATCCTCGGACCAGAACTAGGCCCAGTGCTGAAACTCTCACCGCACACCACCACCACAGCAACCGACCCGATCATCGATCGGACCCAGACGGCCTATCTCCAGTACACCTCCGGATCGACAAGGACCCCGGCAGGCGTCCAAGTAACCCACGCGAATCTCGCTGCGGCACTGGATCAATTGTGGACCGCAGTACCCGCGGTGCGCACCGAACCCATCGTTTCCTGGCTCCCGTTCTTCCACGATATGGGCTTGATCCTGGCCCTTTCACTACCGCTCTACTCCGGCGTACACGGGATCACCATGGCGCCAGCCGAATTCGTGAAACGCCCCATCCGCTGGCTGCGCGCCCTCAGCGACTACCGCGCCGGAACCACCGGCAGCCCCAATTTCGGCCTGGCCCTATCCGTCGCGGCAACCACGCCCGAAGAACGGGCAGGCCTGGACCTATCCCACCTCGACGCACTGCTCAACGGTGCCGAACCGATCCGTGCCCAAGCCTTGACCGACTTCACCGAAACCTTCGCCCCCTACGGATTCCGGCACCACGCCCACACACCGGGCTTCGGCTTGGCCGAGGCCACGCTCTCTGTCACCGTATGCGATCAGTCGAACGACCCCGTCACCCATCGATTCGACCGGACGGCCTTGGCACAGGGCCGCGCACAAACCGCACAAGAAGGTGTGCCACTCGTCGGCTGCGGCGTACCCGCAGGCCAGCGGGTTGCGGTGGTAGAGCCCAATGAGCACACCGAGGTCGCGACGGGCACCGTCGGCGAGATCTGGGTCTGCGGCCCCAATGTCTGCGCCGGTTACTACAACAACCCGATCGCCACCGCAGCGGCGTTCAGCGCCACCTTGGTCGGAAGTGACGAATCATGGCTGCGCACAGGCGATCTCGGATTCCGGAACCAAGACCAGCTCTATATCGCTGGCAGGCTGAAGGATCTCATCGTCATCGACGGCCGTAACCACTATCCGGCCGATATCGAATCCACGGTTTCGGACTGCGCACCCGAAGTACGTGTCGGCCACGTAGCCGCTTTCGGCGACGATGACGGCCATCGCGAGGATCTGGTCGTCGTCGCCGAACTCGCCGACACGGCGGCCACCGGATCAGCGGAATTAGCCCACCGCATCCGCAATGCCATCGCGGCCGCCCACGAGGTGACACCGGGAGCCGTCGTCCTGGTCGAGCCGGGCCGGATTCCGAAGACCTCCAGCGGCAAACTGCGCCGCGGCGAATGCCGAGCGCTCTACCGCGCGGGCCACCTGTCCCAGCCGTAGCGGAAATACCCGCCGACCTCCCCCTGCTCGCCCACACCGGGCGCGATGATGTGCCAATGGCGAGCGCAAGCATTCCCGTGAGATGGAAAGATCTGCGATGACCTTCGCCACCCTCGCCCTGGTCATCGCGCTCGGACTGTGCGGACCGCTGCTCACGCTGCGGCAGAACTCGCACATACCGGTGATCGTGGGTGAACTGCTCGCGGGCATCGTCTTCGGCACCACCGGATTCGGCGTCCTGCACACCGCCGACCCGATCTTCACCTTTCTCGCCGATATGGGTTTCGCGGTCGTCATGTTCGTCGCGGGAACCCATGTTCCAGTGCGTGATCCGGCCGTACGCTCCGCGCTCGGGAAGGGCGCGATACGGGCCGTCCTGGTCGGATTATTGGCAGTGGCAGCCGGATTCGGGCTGGCCCGCTGGTTCGGTACCGGCCACGGTGCGGTCTATGCGGTGCTCATGGCGTCCTCCTCGGCGGCACTGGTATTGCCGATCATCGACTCGCTCGACCTGCGGGGTAAACCGGTACTCGCCCTCACCGCCCAGGTCGCGATCGCCGATACCGCCTGCGTGGTGGCGCTGCCGCTGGTAATCGATCCGGCGAATGCGGGACGCGCGGCAGTCGGCGCCGTCGCGGTGGCGGCGGCCGCCATGGTGTTGTTCCTGGTGCTGCGCAAGCTGGAGCTGTCGGGTCGGCGGCGGCGGGTGCATCGGCTGTCCGAGAAGCGCGCATTCGCCCTGGAACTGCGGGTCAGTCTCGCGGTGCTGTTCGCCCTGTGCACGTTGGCAACCCAGACTCGGGTGTCGATCATGCTCGCCGGATTCGCGGCCGGACTCGCGGTCGCCGGAATCGGGGAGCCGCGGCGGGTGGCCCGCCAACTCTTCGCCATCAATGACGGCTTCCTCGGCCCACTGTTCTTCATCTGGCTGGGCGCCCGACTCGACCTGCGCGAATTCGGCGACCACCCGCGGCTGATCGGGCTCGGTTTCGCACTCGGTATCGGCGCGGTGCTGGTACACCTGAGCGCCCGTGTCACGCGACAGCCAATCGCCTTCGGCGCCCTCGCCGCGGCCCAGGTCGGTGTCCCGGTCGCCGCCGTCACCGTCGGCTCACAACTACACGTCCTGGTGCCCGGCGAAGCATCCGCGATGATGCTCGGCGCCCTGTGCACCATCGCCGCCGCCGCACTCGCAGCCAGCCGAATCGCAACCGTCGGCGCGCGGCCCGATAAGCGCGCAAGCTAGTGCCGTGTCCAGATAGCTTCTGCCGGATCAAGCCTTGGTTCGGACTCGTCGGGCACGCTCAAAACTCAGCCAGAACCCCAACGGTCAGACCGTGACGGCGGTTGCTCGACACCGACGACCGGAAAAATATTCGGGGAGGCGGGGGAGCGCAGGCGATCCGTCTCGCGACGTTCTCGTTTGGTGGGTCGACCGGAGCCGCGATCGCGGCGCGGCATGGATACGACAATCTCGCGCGGCGGCGGTGGCGGGCTGCGATCGATCAAACACTGTGCGGCGATCGGAGGGGCGACGCGCTTGGTGATGACGCGCTCCACGATGACGATGCGTTCGATGCCACCGGCTCGGATGCGGACCTCGTCACCGGGGCGAACATGCTGGGCCGGTTTGGCCGCAACACCATTCACGCGGACGTGGCCGCCGCGGCAGGCTTCCGCGGCCGCGGACCTGGTCTTGAAAAGACGCACCGCCCACGTCCAGGAGTCCACTCGGGCCTGGGTCGGGGCGGTGTTCTTGGTGGTCGGTTGGGCGGGTGCCACCCCTAGACCATACGGCGTGCCGTCACAACCATGTCGGGGCGCAGGGTGGTGTAGGACACCGGCTGACCGGACTGGACCGCATTGAGCAGCTTGCCGTCGCCCGCGTACAGGCCGACGTGGCCGCCGCCGTTGGTCACCACGATATCGCCGGGCTGCAGGTCCTCGAACGCGACCGGAGCGCCGACGTGCGACTGCTCGAAGCTGGTGCGCGGCAGTTCGATACCTGCCTGCTTGTAGGCCCACTGGACCAGACCCGAGCAGTCGAAGCTGAACGGGCCGGAGGCACCCCAGGAGTACTGCGCGCCGACCTTGCTCTTGGCGGCGTCCAGCGCGACGTCACTGGCGGTGTTGTGGAACATCTGCGGCATGGCCGGGGCGAACAAGCCGGGGAGCGACGGCGCGGCCTGCGGGGCGACGGCCTCCGGGGCGGGCGCGGCGGGCATCGAGGCGAGCGCCTGGGTGAGCTGCTTACCCAAATCCTGGGCCTGCTGATCGAATTCCGGTGGAACCGGGACGTCGAAGTCGCCGATCCCCGGAACGTTGATGGTGGCTGCCATCGCGGGGATCGCGGGCATCGCACCAGTAGTGGCGGCAACCGCGCCCATGACGAGCGCACCCTTGACGGAATTCGGTAGCCGCGATTCCCGCTGCAAGCTGTGTTTACCCACCGAGCCGAGTCTCCGATCTTTCTGCTCTTCCGCCGACCGGGTCAGCTGTCGAATTCGGACCGGCAGAACGGCCCGAACTCCCAGTTGAATCTCTGGGTCCCGGTACGGCAGCCGGATTTGGTGGCCCCGACAGCCGTTTTGGCGGTAACTCAGTGGCGCCGCTTCTCTTCCGAACCGACAGACTCCACTGGGTCACGAAGAGATTACGGCCAGGACGCGGTGTTGTCCAGCCCACAGACCAGCCTCTTCGCGGATAATCGAAAAATCCCAGGACGAGCGGCGCAATTGCGACACGCCCAGTTGGTCACGACACGGTATCGATGTCCGGCCGTGCGTTATCGAACCGAGGTCCCGACCGGAAGTGACACTGCGCCCACCGGATTCACGACTCCTACCCATCAGTTCCGCCGATGCGCTGACCAAGTGCCCGCTCCAGCTCATCGATCCGCCGCCGTGCATCGGCCAGGCCAACCTCCAGCCGTCCGAGCGCCACCACCAGCGGCCCCACCGCTATATCCGCGACGAGTTGCGGATCGTCGAGACCGCCTTCGATCGCCTGCAGGATGTTGGACCGGATGTGGCCGGCCACAGGGGCTTCGGCGGGAACTTTCCAGGATTCGACCAACTCGGCGAGGGTGGGAAGTGGTTCGGTGGGCATGCCCCTCAGCATGCGATAGTTCGCTAGCAATATCTAGGACGCGCCTTATATATGGCCAGATTTAGCTGACGAAACACGCTACGGTTTGTGGGCATGGACCCCGTGCGGAATCCGTATGCTCCCGGAGCCGGACAGCGCCCACCCGAATTGGCCGGGCGCGACAAGCAACTCAAAGCCTTCGACATTGTGTTGGAGCGAATCGCGCGTGGTCGGCCGGAACGCAGCGTCATGCTCACCGGATTGCGCGGTGTCGGAAAGACCGTGCTGCTCAACCAACTTCGCTCGGCCGCTGGCTCACGCGGTTGGGGCACAGGCAAAATCGAGGCCCGCCCGGATCAGGAACTGCGCCGTCCACTGTCGTCCGCACTGCATATGGCCGTGCGCGCGATCGCGATGGCGCACCGCAACCAGGAGCGCGTCGACGACTTCCTCGGCATACTCAAGGCTTTCGCGCTGCGCTCCACCGCCGATAAGGGGATGCGGGAGCGCTGGCAGCCCGGTATCGACGTGCCAGCGGTCACCGGTCGTGCGGATTCCGGCGATATCGAGATCGATATGATCGAATTGCTCAAGGAGGCGGCCGCACTCGCCAGCGATATCGGTGTCGGCATCGCGGTCTTCATCGACGAGATGCAGGATCTCGGCCCCGACGATATCTCTGCGATCTGCGGGGCCTGTCACGAATTGAGCCAGGACACCGCGCCTTTGATCGTGGTCGGAGCCGGACTGCCGCACCTACCCGCGGTGCTGTCCGCCTCGAAGAGCTACTCCGAGCGACTGTTCAGCTACCACCGGATCGACCGATTGGACCGCGAATCGGCGGATCAAGCCCTCATCGCACCGGCCGAGCGCGAAGAGGTGAAGTTCACCGAGGAAGCGCTGGATGCTCTATACCAGAGGGCAGATGGCTATCCGTACTTCGTGCAGGCCTACGGCAAGGCCGCCTGGGATCAGGCGCCGGAGAGCCCGATCACCGCCGAGGATGTCGAGGTGGCGGCACCGAGCGCCGAAGAGGAACTGGCCGTCGGATTCTTCGGTTCCCGGTACGAGCGCGCCACCCCCGCCGAACGCGAATATATGCGTGCCATGGCCGATTTGGCGGGCGACGACGGTCCGGTGCCGACTGCGGCGGTGGCCAATGAACTCGGCCGCAAACCCGCTTCCCTCTCCCCCGCCCGCGACGGTTTGATCAAGAAGGGTCTGATCTATTCGGCCGAGCGCGGCACCATCGGGTTCACGGTGCCGCACTTCGGTCGCTATCTGCGCAGCGTGTAAGTGTCGGCTCGGCCGCCGGACACTGCTCGATCGACGCCAGGTACTCCGACCTCGGCATGTGCTGAGGCCGCGAGTGCAGCCACAACTGGGGCCGTGACAGCCGTCAACGCGGCAAGACGACGCGGCGCCCGGACCACTCGCGCCAACCTGTGCGGCCAGCGTTGGGTATCCCTGACCACCAATTGATTGATAACGCTCTACCTCGACATCTACCGGCCAGTAACAAACCCTCCTACACTCTTATGTGATCCTGATCACGTCCGAGGAGGACATCATGGCGACTACCGCGAAAGTCGACGCCACCGAAGAGCAGGCCCGCGCACTGGTCGAGGAATCCCGGGAAACCAGTTGGGCCAAACCATCGTTCGCCAAGGAGATGTTTCTGGGACGATTCCGGCTCGATCTGATCCACCCCTGTCCCCAGCCCAGCGATGAGGACGCCGCGCGCACCGAGGCCTATCTGGCCAGGCTGCGGCCGTTCTGCGAATCGCTCGACGGCAGCGTCATCGAGGCGGAATCCAAGATTCCGGACGAGTACGTCAAAGGTCTGGCCGAACTCGGCTGCTTCGGCCTGAAGATCCCGCAAGAGTACGGCGGCCAAGGCCTGTCCCAGGTCGGCTACAACCGGGCCCTGATGCTGGTCGGCTCCGCGCACCCCAGCCTCGGGGTCCTGCTTTCGGCGCACCAGTCGATCGGCGTGCCCGAACCGCTGAAGCTCGCGGGTACCCCGGAACAGAAGGCCGAATTCCTGCCCCGCTGTGCGGCGGGCGCGGTCAGCGCGTTCCTGCTCACCGAGCCCGATGTCGGCTCCGATCCGGCCCGCATGGCCAGCACCGCCACCCCGACCGCGGACGGCGAGGCCTACGAGATCAACGGCGTGAAGCTGTGGACCACCAACGGCGTGGTCGCCGAACTGCTGGTGGTCATGGCCCGGATTCCCAAGAGCGAGGGACACCGGGGCGGCATCTCGGCCTTCATCGTCGAGGCCGATTCGCCCGGCATCACGGTGGAGCGGCGCAATTCGTTCATGGGACTGCGCGGCATCGAGAACGGGGTCACGCGCCTGCACAACGTCCGTGTGCCCAAGCGCAATCTGGTCGGTCGCGAGGGCGACGGCCTCAAAATCGCGTTGACCACGCTGAATGCGGGTCGCCTCGCCATCCCGGCACTGTGCACGGCCGCCTCGAAGTGGTCGCTGAAGATCGCCAGGCAGTGGTGCACGCAGCGGGTGCAGTGGGGTCGGCCGGTCGGCGAGCACGCGGCGGTCGGGGAGAAGATCTCCTTCATCGCGGCCACCACCTACGCACTCGAGGCCGCGCTCGACCTTTCGGCCACCATGTGCGACGAGGCCCGCAACGATATCCGCATCGAGGCGGCCCTGGCCAAGCTCTGGGCCAGTGAAATGAGCTGCCAGATCGCCGACGAACTCGTACAGATCCGCGGCGGGCGCGGTTACGAGACGGCGGCCTCGCTACGGGCCCGCGGTGAGCGCGCCGTCGGGGCCGAACAGCTGGTCCGCGATCTGCGGATCAACCGCATCTTCGAGGGCTCCAGCGAAATCATGCGGCTGCTGGTCGCCAGGGAGATGGCCGATGCCCATATGGCCGCCGCCGGCGCGCTGGTAGATCGGAATTCCGAGCTCAAGGACAAAGCCAAGGCCGCGGTCGGCGCGGGTGGTTTCTATGCCAAGTGGTTCCCGCAGCTCGCGGTCGGCGCGGGTACGGTGCCCGCGACCTATGCCGAATTCGGGCCGCTGGCACGGCATCTGCGTTTCGTCGAGCGCAATGCCCGCAAGCAGGCCAGATCGCTGATGTACGCGATGGCGCGATGGCAGGCGGGCCTGGAGTACCGGCAGAACTTCCTCGGACGCATCGTCGATATCGGCGCCGAACTGTTCGCGATCTCGGCCGCCTGCGTGCGCGCGCAGGCGCTGCGGACCGCGGGCGCGCCGGAGGCCAAGGCCGCCGAGGAATTGGCCGATACCTTCAGCAGGCAGTCGCGGATTCGGGTGAAGAAGTTGTTCGACGCGCTGTGGGACAACACCGATGACGACGATCGCACCCTCACCCGCAACGTCCTCGACGGCCGCTACGAGTGGCTGGAGGAGGGCATCTTCGATCCGAGCGAGGGCACCGGACCGTGGATCGCGGAATGGCAGATGGGTCCCTCTACCGAGGCCAACCTGCTGCGACCGTTCCTGCCGTCGACGCGTGGCCACGTGGGCACCTAGGCACGAAGCCGCTACGAGCCGTCACCCATGGTTGGGTGACGGCTCGTTGCGTGATGAGTATTCGGATATCTCGGGAAGTTTCTAGATATAGACATATTTCCGATAATCAGCGTATGGTTACCGTTCCATAACAATTTCTAGCGGACTCTAGGAGATCCGATCGAATGCCCGATGGACGGCAATGCCGGCGGGTCGATCATGGATGTCTACCGGAATCTAGCGCCTGACCTACCCATTCATAGATTCACCAATCCACGGGCTCGCGTGCCCGGGGTCAGGTCGATCGGCGGCGTCAGTTGGACAACGCGTACATAACGGACGGTATGGCGCGCTAACGGCGCGGGAATTCTGCCCGACAACCGGGCAAGAACGCTCCGAACCGGGTGTCCTACCAGACACAGGAGAATCGTCATGTCCACGACGACTGCCCGCCGAGCCGCCGACCACGACGGCCATCGGATCACGGTATCGGCCGACGACGGCACCCCGATCTCGGTCCGCACCTTCGGCGCCGACGATGCCCAGCTGACCGTCGTCTTCGTGCACGGTCACTGCCTGCGCGCCGAGTCCTGGTCATTTCTGCGCGATCAACTGCTGCGCCAATTGGGAATGGCAGCCGACGAAGTCGGCGAGGCGGATAAGTACAGCGGTTCGGATGTACGGATGGTCTTTTACGACCACCGTGGACACGGCGAGTCGGGCGTCGCCCATCACTCGACCTACACCATCGATCAACTCGGCCACGACCTCGACGCGGTGCTGCGCTCGGTCGCACCGACCGGCCCGATCATCCTCATCGGACATTCGATGGGCGCGATGGTCACCCTCGCCTACGCCCGGCTGTTCCCCGCGACCATCGGCACCCGGGTGGTCGGCGTCGGCCTGATCGCCGGTGCGGCCAATGGCATCACCGAGGTCGGACTCGGCCGTTTCCTGAATCGGCGTGCGGTGAACTCGTTGCAGCTCGTGGTGCAGCGCGCGCCCCGGTTCATGCAGGCCTCCAAGCGGTTGTCCCGCCGGATCCTCGAGCCGCTCACCCGCGAGGCGAATATGGGCACCAAGCGGACCAACCCGCGCATGGTCGCGGTGGCCGCGGCGATGATGAACGACACCCCGCTGCTCACCATGTCCAGCTTCCTGACCTCGCTGATGACCTTCGACGAGACCGCGTCGCTGCATCGACTCGGCGGCATTCCGGCGCTGGTCCTGGCCGGTTCGGCCGACATCGTTGTGCCCTTCGTGCATTCGGTGGTACTGGCCTCGCAACTGGCGGGCTCGGAGTTGGTGCGGCTCGACGGCGCGGGACACAGCGTGCATCTGGAGCGGGCCGAGGAGGTGGCATTGTCCATCGTCGCGCTGGTCGACCGGGTCATCACAGCCATGCAAGGTCATGGCCCCGGGTACGCCACCGCCAGCTGACCGGACACTTGTCGGAATCCACAACGGCCAGGTAGGCAACCCACGGCAATCCTTGGGCGGATCACCAAAATTGTGGCGCGACGAGCCAAAATCGAATTCCTCACGTACTGTGTTAAAGATCACGTTGTGTGGTGAGTCACACGACTCGATAGAGCGCGTTCACCAGGCAAACCATGGAACCAACCGCCACCCATCGAGTTCGTCTGTCCGCCAAGGAACACAGGAGGTATCGATGACACGCAGCGACATAGCGGAACTGCGCTACGCGGTCGGCCAGCTCCGGCAATCCATCGGCGCACTGCGCTCCCACTACGGCGACGCCAATTCGGTGCGACGACTGGAAAACGACCTCGAGCGGCTCGTCATCGATGCCGATGAACTCGAGCAGTCGCCGCCGCAGGAGATCACGCGCAGTCCGCAGGAGACCATCTACGTACCGGACAGCAAATCCGACGAAGCGGCATGGATGGGCGCACAGGACGAGGGCCTCGGCTTCCACTCCCGTCCGCGCACAAAGTAATTCGGTCCGCGGTCCCGCCTCGACGCCGAGCGGGTCCGCGACCGCAGCTGCTCGCTTTGCCGCTCTGATCTGCGCGGCATAACGGTTTCACCACCCTGCGTGGCGACCAAACCTAGATCGAATGTGGCAGAAATCACGGCCCCTCAGGCGGGTCGGCTTTGCCAGGACCCCGCTCGAGCGATAGCCGGGGTGTCGTATGGTGCTCAGCATCACATTCGATTGCGGAGGTCACGGGACCATCCGCACAGCAGATCAGCGAGGCATCCACCTGTGAGTGCCGCACCGACCGCCGCCCCGGAAACGGGCACCGGCGTCTTCAGCAAGACCAGGGCCGCCATCTCCGCGCGCACACTGCGTACCGACCGGTGGTGGGTCCCACCGCTGGTGACGGCCGTCGGACTAGCCGCGTTCGTCATCTACGCGACGATCAGATCGTATGTGCGAACGGCATATTGGGTTCCGGAGTACCACTACCTGACCCCGTTCTACTCACCATGTGTGAGCAGCGACTGCATCGAGGGTTCCAGCCATTTCGGCGCATGGTTCGGCCACATTCCGGCGATCCTGCCGCTGGGCTTCCTGGTGCTGCCGTTCCTGCTCGGCTTCCGGCTCACCTGCTACTACTACCGCAAGGCCTACTACCGCGCGGTGTGGTTCTCCCCGCCCGCGTGCGCGGTCGCCGAACCGCACGCCAAGTACACCGGCGAGACCAAACTGCCGCTGATCATCCAGAACGCGCACCGCTACTTCTTCTATGTGGCCGTGCTGGTTTCGCTGATCAACACCTATGACGCGATCACCGCGTTCCATGGCAAGACCGGCGGCTTCGGCTTCGGGCTCGGCAATATCGTGCTGGTCGGCAATGTGGTGCTGCTGTGGGCCTACACGCTGTCGTGCCATTCCTGCCGGCACATCATGGGCGGCAAGCTCAAGCACTTCTCCGGTCACCCGGTGCGGTACTGGTTCTGGACCCAGGTCTCCAAGCTCAATACCCGCCATATGGCGCTGGCCTGGACCACCCTCGGCACGCTGGCGCTGACCGACTTCTACGTGATGTTGGTTGCCAGCGACACGATTTCGGATCTGCGGTTCATCAACTAACCGCCCTCACAAACCAGGAGTTTCGCGGCCATGCCAGAAGTGGAACGGCACAAGTACGACGTCGTCGTCATCGGTGCCGGGGGCGCCGGACTGCGCGCGGTGATCGAAGCACGCGAACACGGTCTTTCCGTCGCGGTGGTGTGCAAGTCGTTGTTCGGCAAGGCGCACACCGTGATGGCCGAGGGCGGATGCGCCGCCTCGATGGGTAATGCCAATGAAAAGGACAGTTGGCAAGTCCATTTCAAGGACACCATGCGCGGTGGCAAGTTCCTCAACAACTGGCGCATGGCCGAATTGCACGCCCAGGAAGCACCCGACCGGGTCTGGGAGCTGGAAACCTATGGGGCGCTGTTCGATCGGACCGCAGACGGCCGGATCAGCCAGCGCAACTTCGGTGGCCACACCTACCCGCGGTTGGCGCACGTCGGCGACCGCACCGGACTCGAGATCATCCGGACCATGCAGCAGAAGATCGTTTCGCTGCAGCAGGAGGATTTCGCCGAGACCGGCGACTACGAGTCGCGCATCAAGGTTTTCGCCGAATGCACCATCACCGAATTGCTCAAGGACGGCGACCGGATCGCCGGTGCGTTCGGATACTGGCGCGAGTCCGGCCGGTTCGTGCTGTTCGAGGCGCCGGCGGTGGTGGTCGCGACCGGCGGAATCGGCAAGTCCTACAAGGTCACCTCGAACTCGTGGGAGTACACCGGTGACGGCCACGCGCTGGCACTGCGGGCCGGCGCGACGCTGATCAATATGGAGTTCCTGCAGTTCCATCCGACCGGCATGGTCTGGCCGCCCAGTGTTAAGGGCATTCTGGTCACCGAGGGTGTGCGCGGTGACGGTGGGGTGCTCAAGAACACCGAAGGCAAGCGGTTCATGTTCGAGTACATTCCGCCGGTCTTCAAGGGGCAATACGCCGAAACCGAGGAAGAGGCCGATCAGTGGTTGCGCGATAACGACTCCGCCCGCCGCACACCGGATCTGCTGCCGCGCGACGAAGTGGCCCGCGCCATCAACTCGGAGGTGAAGGAGGGGCGCGGCACCGAACACGGTGGCGTGTACCTGGATATCGCCTCGCGACTGCCTGCCGAGGAGATCCGTCGGCGGCTGCCCTCGATGCACCACCAGTTCAAAGAGCTTGCGGACGTGGATATTACGAAGGAGCCGATGGAGGTCGGTCCGACGTGCCACTACGTGATGGGTGGAATCGAGGTCGATCCGGATACCGGTGCGGCAACCGTGCCCGGATTGTTCGCCGCGGGCGAGTGTTCCGGCGGGATGCACGGCTCGAACCGGCTCGGCGGCAATTCGCTGTCCGATCTGCTGGTATTCGGTCGACGGGCCGGACTCGGCGCCGCCTCCTACGTCGAACAACTGTCCGCGCGCCCCGCGGTGGCCGATGCCGATATCGACGCGGCCGCGAAAGCCGCTGTTGCGCCGTTCGATCCGCCCGCCGAAGGGGCGGGGGAGAACCCCTACACACTGCACACCGATCTGCAGCAGGCCATGAACGATCTGGTCGGCATCATCCGCAAGGAACATGAATTGCAGGAGGCCATCGAGCGCCTCGCCGCACTGCGGACCCGCTTCGACAGCGTGACGGTGGAGGGCCATCGGCAGTTCAATCCGGGCTGGCATCTCGCCCTCGACCTGCGCAATATGCTGCTGATCAGCGAATGTGTCGCGCAGGCGGCACTTTTGCGAACCGAAAGTCGCGGCGGACACACCCGCGACGATTTCCCCGCAATGGATCCGGAGTGGCGCAACAAGTTGTTGGTGTGCGCGATCGATCCCGCCGATGCGGATGGACCGGTGCCCGGCGTGCGGGTCACCCCGGAGGACCAGATCCCGATGCGAGCCGATCTGCTCGCGCTCTTCGATCTGGGTGAACTAGAAAAATATTACAACCCAGCCGAACTTGCCTCCCATCCGGCAGATTCGGTTTCGGCCACGGAAGGCGAGGCGTAAGAATGGGTTACGACGCCAAATTCCGCGTGTGGCGCGGTGATATCGACGGCGGGGAATTGCACGACTTCACCGTCCAGGTGAACGAGGGCGAGGTGGTGCTCGACATCATCCACCGGCTGCAGGCCACCCAGGCGCCGGATCTCGCGGTGCGGTGGAATTGTAAAGCGGGTAAATGCGGTTCGTGTTCGGCCGAGGTGAACGGTCGGCCGCGGCTGCTGTGCATGACCCGGATGTCGACCTTCCAGCCGGAGGAGTTGATCACCGTCACGCCGATGCGCACCTTCCCGGTGATCCGGGATCTGGTGACCGATGTGTCGTTCAACTACCAGAAGGCTAGGGAGATACCATCTTTCACGCCGCCGGTGGATCTGAAGCCGGGCGACTACCGGATGCAGCAGGTCGATGTGGAGCGCTCCCAGGAGTTCCGCAAGTGCATCGAATGTTTCCTGTGCCAGAACACCTGTCACGTGGTCCGCGACCACGAGGAGAACAAGGAGGCGTTCGCCGGTCCGCGCTTCCTGATGCGGATCGCCGAATTGGAGATGCATCCGCTCGATGTGGCCGACCGTCGCGATCTGGCTCAGGAAGAGCAGGGGCTCGGGCTCTGCAATATCACCAAATGCTGTACCGAGGTCTGCCCGGAGCATATCAAGATCACCGATAATGCCCTGATTCCGATGAAGGAACGGGTGGCGGACAAGAAGTACGATCCGCTGGTCTGGTTGGGCAACAAGCTTTTCCGGCGCTGATCAACCGATACTGGACCACCGGCCGGGTCAGGAATACCCGGCCGGTCGGCGCACCCTTACAACAACGCGACAACACCGACGGCGACGACCCACACGAGCACCCCGACGAAAAGTGCCGAGAGGAACGAGCCGGTCAGGACGAATACGCCGACCGCGGCCACCGCGAAAAGCAGTGCCACGATCAGCCATTCAATCCAATCGCCCGGCCGCAGTTTCTTGTACCGAGGATGGGAACTCTTGAGCCCACGGTCCACAAGATATGGGCTACCCGTAATGACCCTCGGCAAACGCGATTTCGTTGTCGAATCTGCGCTGTTTCGTGATCTTCCCGAGCACATCCGATCAATACGTCGGGATCCGGTCTGCCTTTATATGACCGGACCCGGCGGGCACGACACCGCCGGGTCGATCGCCCTACGACTGCGGCCGGTCGAACTCACCATCGTGCACACCCGCCGTGAACGCGGCCCATTCACCGGGGGTGAAGACCAGGACCGGCCCGTCCGGGTCCTTACCGTCGCGCAGCGCGACGTGCCCGGCATCCAATAGCGCCACTTCGACGCTGTCCTTACCCGCGCCCTCCCCGGCCTTACGCCAGACCGCGCCGCTCAAATCTACTTTCGCGCCCTCATTGATGCTCACGCCCGCAACTCCTCAGAACTCGCCGCCCGCAACACCTGCGGTGAAAGCGTCCCATGCGCCCGTGTCGAAGACGAGGGCAGGTCCACCGGGATTTTTGCTGTCGCGTACGCCGACCCGGCCGCCCGCCAGAAAGGCGACCTCGACGCAGTCCTTGCCGGCACCGCTACGCGTGCTCTTGAACCATTGCGCGCCAACCAAATCCAAACTCATGCCACATACTCCTTCGCTATCTGCCGGAGCAGATGTCTACTGGGTTGAATATCCAGCGCGCAGCGCTGGAGGCACTCGTGCGCACGATCGTACCGCCGTACATCAGCATGTCTTTCGAGGTAGAGATCCCCCGTGAAGCCCTCCGCGTACACCACCGGCGGCTCGATCGGCTGACCCTTGCTATCAATACCGAATTCGAGAATTGTGAACGGTCCGGTAGACACTCCGAGCGGAACACCGGCCGCGAACGGCAGGATACGCAGGGAGATATTGGGTTGGGTGCTGATATCGGCAAGATGACGTAGCTGCGCCGCCATCACTTTGGCGCCACCGACCACTCGACGCAAAACCGACTCGTGCAGGACTACATTCACCGTTGCCGGTGCGGCCTTGCGGTTGATCAAAGCCTGGCGCTGCATACGCAATTGGACGCGGCGCTCGATCTCGGCGTCCGAATCATCCGGATAGCCAAGGCGATTGAGGGCTCTGGCGTAGTCGGCAATCTGAAGTAGGCCCAGTACGATTTCGGACTGGTAGGAGGTGAGTTTTCGGGCCGACGCCTCCAAACCGACATAGACGTCGAAGTTTTCGGGGATCAGATCGCCGTAGGCATGCCACCAGCTCTTGACGGCGGCTTGCTGGGCCAGGCCCTTCAGACCATCGGATAATTCGTCCGGTATGCCGTAGATGCGACACAGTTCTTGGATATCGATGGTTCGAATGCGGTCGGCCTGGCCTTTTTCCAAGCGCTGCAACGTGCTGGCGCCCCACTCCATCAGCCTGGACGCTTCCGCGATGGTGAGACCCGACTGGGTGCGCCAGTCCCGGAGGTATCTGCCGAGCTGGCGCCTGGGTAGAGTGGAGGCGGCGTTCTCAGGGGTTAGCCGGTCCGAGGTTTCCGACGCTCTTACCGAATTCGCTGACACAGCACGCTCCGTTCTGTATTCAATTGCGAGGTTCGCGGGTCCCTATGTGGTTACGCAGGCTTGCGCCTCCGGGCCCATCGCTCACGTCGCGGCCTCGGATGCAAACCGAACGGTTGCTCCGGGGTGACCCACAAGCTCGGTTCCCCGTCACTTCGCTTGGGCAGAGGGCTCTTTCGTCCACTATGGAGAATCCTCCCTTCCCTGCTGGGTTTTGTGCTGGGAATTCGCCTCAAATCTTTGGATATCCACGAAGGACACTGTTCGCAACCTGCCGCGATGGTGTGCTGGAAGTGTGCCCGGAGCGGAACAGGAGCCTTTCCCTCCTCCTGTGAAACCTCCGGGCGCGCACAGTATTCAATGGCGACGCTCGCGGCGCCCTCCGTGGTCACGCAAGCTACCGGCCTCCGGGCGCGTCGCGACCGTCGCAATTCAATGGCGACGCTCGCGGCGCCCTCCGTGGTCACGCAAGCTACCGGCCTCCGGGCGCGTCGCGACCGTCGCAGGAATCGCACGTAGGAACGAGGAGTCATGGCTGTAAGTGTCATAGCATCGTCCTTGATGACCAGCGATTTGACCCCGCATCGCGCCCGTAGCGTCGGGCAGGAGAGCTGGGTGGTTTCCTATTTGCCCGGACGCACGCTGACCTGTGACCAGGCGGTTGCCGCACTCAAGGTTGCTGAGGTGGTGCCATCGCTGTTCGCCGCGGTCGGCGATCTCGCGGACGAGGTCGGCCTGACCGTACTCGAGGCGCTGGGCATGGCGGTTCGACAGGCACCGTGGGATCAGGGACCGATCTCCCGGTACACCCGACAAGTCCGCGCGGTACGCCGCCGGGCGGAGGTCGCCTGATGCAACTCACCAACCTGCACATGCCGGTCGCATCCCTATTGGCCTGCGGAAACGACCCCGGTGTGCTGACAATCGAACAAGCCCACGCCGCGATGCAGTTGCATATCGACTGCACCGTCGACCGGTGCCGGGTCCGCCGTGCGGCGCGGACCACGCTGGTCGAGGCGGGCAAATGTGTGCTGGACGAGCGCGCCCTGCCGTTATGAGCCCGGCTGCCGAGCCGCCGGGCGTACCGGAGGTGCTTGCCGACTGCATTCGGGTGTTGCGCTGGGTGACCGCCGAGTCCCTGGCACATCGACGTCGCGCTGTCGGGCTGACGAAATACGGCCTGCCGAAACGAATGGTCCGGCGGATCCGCTCAGTGCCAGGTGTGATCGGTGAGCGGGGTGCGCGGGCCGAACTTCGGCTTGTGCGCGTAACCACTGATCTCCAGCAGTCGGACGGCCCGATAGCGATGCGGCCGTAGCGGTTCCAGATATTCGACCATCGCGTTGTCGTCGATGGGTTCACCGAGCAGGGTCCAGCCGACGATGGCCGACAGGTGGTAGTCGCCGACCGAGAGGGCATCCGCGTCACCGAAGGCGCGCTGCCCGATCTCGGCGGCGGTCCACACCCCGATACCGGGCAACGTGCGCAGGCGACGGGCGGCTTCGGCCGGACTTTCGGCCGCCGCCCGCTCCAGCGCGTCCGCCACCCGGGCCGCGCGCACGATCGTCTGCGCGCGCTGCGGCCCGACATTGGCGCGATGCCAGGTCCAGGACGGGATCTTGCGCCAAGTGTCGGCGTCGGGCGGCAGCAGCAGTCCGACGGGCGCCGGGCCCGGTGCGGAAGATCCGAACTGTCGCACCAGCTTTCGCCACGACGCGCGGGCGGAGACGGTGTGCACCTTCTGTTCCAGTACGGCAGGCACCAAGGCCTCGAAGACCAGGCCGGTGCGCAGCATGCGCAGACCGGGAAAGCGGCGATGCGCGTCGACAATCTTCGGATGTTCGGGGGCGAAGTCCGAGACGTCCTCGTCCAGACAGAGCATGTGGTCGAGTCGGTCGAGGAATTCGGGCGCACCGGGCCCCCAGGCGCGAGCGTCGACGGTGTGGCGATCGGCCTGGGTCAGGCGGTAGGTGACCGAGCCGGAGGGCATCCGGGAGGCGTGCCAGTGCGCGCCGTCGCGGGTGACCTGGTGACATGGGTCGCCGCTGCCGCGGGACAGGGGCGCGAGGGTAGACGCGAGATCGATCGGCCGTTCGGTAGTGACCGAGCGCAGCGAGGGAACCATCAGCGTCTGATTGCGCACCGCCTCATTGTGCCCCGGTAGATGTGCGGCGAGCGCGCCGGCCTCGAACGTTGCCCGGCTCACAATTGTTTCGGCCCGAATGTGCGATTCGCCATACAGATTCGGCATAATCGCAGATCCCAGCTATTTTGTAACGCGAAGAATAAGTGGGCCGATATTGATGCGTTCGGCAAACAGCTGGCAGTCACCATAACGGAGGTATGAAATGATCACCAACGTGCTCAACTGGTTGCTCAATGCCTGGGGCGGGGTTTCCGCGGGCAGCTCGGGTTACCAGATTCCGCCGGGCACGCTGCCGTTCGGCAGCTGAGCCTCATTCGCCGAGCAGGAATTGCGCGAGGTGTAGACCTCGGCGGCCGTTCAGCTGCATGGCCTGGGTTCGACACGAGAACCCGTCGGCTATCAGTATCGAATCATCGCCGGTATTCCGCAACGCTGGGAGCAAGCCATTCTCGGCAACGGCGACCGAAATGTCGTAATGGCCGGATTGCATTCCGAAGTTTCCGGCCAGACCGCAGCATCCAGTGACCTCTGTCACATTTATCTGCATGCTGGCTAACATTCGGCGATCTTCGTCGAAGCCGAGGACGGCATGGTGATGGCAATGCGGTTGGACAACCACCGACTGTCCCAGTCGTGGTGGCGGGTGCCAGTTCGGCTGTTCGGCAAGGAATTCGGCGAGTGTGCGCACAGCGGCGGCGGTCGCGGCCGCGCGCGGGTCCTCCGGTAGCAGTTCCGGCAGGTCCGCGCGCAGGACCGCGGTGCATGACGGCTCGAGCCCGACGACGATGCCACCCCCGCGCACATGCTCCTCCAGTTCGGTGAGTGTCGCGCGCAGCCGGGCCCGAGCGCCGTCGAGCTGTCCGGTACTGATCCAGGTGAGACCGCAGCACACGCGCCGCCGCGGTATGCGGACTCGGTAGCCGAGGGATTCCATCAGTTGCACTGCGGCCTGCGCTATTTCGGGGTCGAAGGCATCGGTGAAGGTGTCGACCCACAGGAGCACTTCGGGCGCTCCGTCCGAATCCGCCCGGTCGTGCCAGCTCCTGCGGAAACTGCGGTCGGCGAGTCGCGGTAGGTCACGTCGCGGATCAATTCCGCCCGCACGCAAGGCGATTCGGCGCAACCACCCGATTTCGGCCAGCGCATTCGCCGCTCGCGGCATACGACCCGCGACACCGAGCCAGCGCGGCAACCACCCCAGAGCGTAGTGATCGATGGGACGCGGGCGACGCCGGTAGCGGCGATAGAGTGCCTCGGATTTGTAGGCCGCCATATCGACCCCGGCCGGACAGTCGGAGCGACATGCCTTGCAGGACAGGCATAGATCGAGCGATTCGGCGACCGCCTCGGAAGACCAGGGGAGTGCGCCGCGGACCACCTCCTGCAGCACGCGCGCGCGGCCGCGGGTGCTGTCCTTCTCGTCGGCGGTGGCCAGATATGACGGGCACATGAAGCCCCCCGTCGCACGGGTGTCGGCGCGGCATTTGCCGATGCCGACGCAGCGATGCACGGCGGTGGCGATATCGCCGTTGTCGTGTGGAAAAGCGAAACCAGCTGGACCCGCGATCGGTCGCACTCCGACCAGCCGCAGATCAGCATCGATAGGTCGTGCGGCGACGAGGACGCCCGGGTTCAGCACATCGTCCGGATCGAAGAGCGCCTTGTATCCGGCGAATACGTCCAGTGCGTCCTGGGAGTACATGATCGAGAGCAATTCCGAGCGGGCCCGGCCGTCGCCGTGCTCACCGGAGAGCGAGCCGCCGTAGCGGACCACGAGCTCGGCAGCATCCTGTATGAAGTTCCGAAAGCGTTGCGGCGCATTCGCAATCGGCAGATCGAGGCGGACGTGGATACAGCCGTCGCCGACGTGACCGTAGAGCAGTCCGTCCACGCCGTGGTCTTTTGTCAGCGCGGCAAAGTCACGCAGATACGCACCGAGATGTTCGGGCGGGACGGCCGCATCCTCCCAGCCCGGCCAGGCCGGATGACCCGCCGGAGTGCGACCCGCCAGTCCGGCACCCTCCGCCCGGATTCGCCAAAGTGCCGCGGCGACACCGGGATCGGTGACGATCCTGGAGTCCAGCGCGGCTACGGTTCGGCAGAGCTTCTCGGCCGCGGCATACGCCTCGGCGGGAGTATCACCGGCGGACTCGACGAACAGCCAACCGCTACCGCGCGGCAGTTCCGGCACACCACTGGTGGACCCGCGGTGCACGCGCACGATATCGACCAGTCGCGCGTCGATGCCCTCTACAGCAATCGGGTCGCAGGCCATTACGGCCGCGACATCGTCTGCGGCCGTGGCGATATCGGGATAGCCGAGCACGGTGAGGACGGTTGCCCGCGGCAACGGGACCAGATCTACCGTCGCTTCGAGCAGCAACCCGCAGGTCCCCTCGGTGCCGACGAACGACTTCGCAACCGCCGAACCGCGTTCCGGCAGTAGATGTTCCAGCCCATAGCCGGAGGCCTGCCGATCGAATCGGCCGAGTTCGGTACGGATCACCGCGAGACTCGCCCTGGTGAATGCGGGCAGGCCCGGAATTACCGACGGGTCGGCCGCCAGCGTCCGCTCGGTTCCCGTCCCATCGAGAATGCGCAGCTCACGCACATTATCCGCGGTCCGCCCCCACGCCACCGCATGCGGCCCGCACGCATTGTTGCCGATCATCCCGCCCAGCGTGCACCGATTCTGCGTCGACGGATCGGGCCCGAACCGCAGTCCGTGTACCCCGGCATTCCGCTGTAATTCGGCGAGCACAACACCGGGCTGGACGCGTGCGGTGCGCTTTTCCGGATCCAGCTCGCCGATGCCATTCATATACCGACTGAAGTCCACCACGATCCCGGGACCGACAGCATTACCCGCCACCGAAGTCCCCGCACCCCGCGCGGTAACCGTCAGTCCATTACCCCGCGCGAATTCGAGCGTATGCGCCACATCCTCGACCCCGCGCGGAAAAACGACCGCAGTCGGAAGTACCCGATAATTCGACGCATCGCAGGAGTACTCGGCACGCCGACGCGCGGACGCATCCACCTCGCCCGCGATCACGCGCCCCAGCGCCACCACCAACCGCTGCACACCCACCCCGCAAGCCTATGCACGTACTTCCCCCAGCACCCGCGTCCCACCGCCACAAATCCAGGTTCTCTCGGATATCCGGGCCCGCTGTGTGCCGAGCATTTCAGGCGGTCGGGCGGGGACGGCGCAGGAGCCAAGCCAGCAACGATCGCCGCGCCGGGCGCGGATACTTCGCCACCACGGCCCCGGAACCGATCTCGCCGTCGACTCGCAGCAGCGGCGATCCGGGCAGACTGCCCTCGGTCACCTTGTTCTTGATGGTGCCGCTCTTGGCCTGCACCCGATCGAGGTCGACCCGCCAGCCGCGCGGCACGATCAACTGGACCGTGCCGGAACCCACGGCGACATGCACCGCGACCTCACGATGCGGGCACATCGCCTGGGTGAAGTCGATCTTGATACCGCCGGAGCTGCATTCGGCCGTGATTTCGGCCGGGACGATCCACGCGCCGTCCTTCACCCGCGCCCCACTGCCGGTGCGCAGTTCGATGGGTTCGCGTGCCGCCGCGATCACCGGAAGATCGGCCGTGATGGCGAGGAGTTCCTGCGTCGTCTGCGCCGAATAGACCGCGACCAGCCGTTTATCCAGCTCGAGCAGATCGAGTTGCCCTTCGTCGACGGCGAGCTGCAGCTGTTTTGCCGCGACCTCGCGATCGATATCGCCGACCCGAACCGCGGGCAGGTTCTCCGGTGCGTCGGTCATACGACATGCTCCCCTTGCTCGTCCTGACCGAAATCGTACGGACGGCTCGTTTGCGAGTCGACCACGGACATTCGTGGCCAATTTCCGCTGCTTGTCATGGTCATGCGGTAAGACCTATATATGCCCAGGTGGCTGCTGCACGTCGATCTCGACCAGTTCCAAGCGGCGGTGGAATTCCGCCGCCATCCGGAGCTGCGCGGCCTGCCGGTCATCGTCGGCGGCAATGGCGATCCCGACGAACCTCGCAAGGTGGTGACCTGCGCGTCGTATCCGGCCAGGGCATTCGGCGTGCGCGCCGGGATGGCGTTGCGCTCGGCCAAGCGCAAATGTCGCGACGGGATCTTCCTCCCATTGGATATGGCCACCTATGAGGAGGCATCCGAGGAGGTCATGGCGCTGCTGCGGACCTTTCCCGGCCGCGTCGAGGTATGGGGCTGGGACGAGGCCTTCCTAGCCGCCGATACCGATGATCCGGAGCAGCTCGCACGCGAAATCCGCAGCGCCATTGCCCAATTGGAGCTGACATGTGCGATCGGCATCGGCGACAACAAGCTAACGGCCAAGCTGGCGACCGGGTTCGCCAAATCCGCCGGTAAGTCCTCGGCCGAACCCGCCGACACCGATGGTGCGGCGGCGGGCATCTTCCGGCTCACCGCCGCGAACTGGGTCGAGGTGATGGCGCACCGTCCTACGAATGCGCTGTGGGGCATCGGAAATCGGATCGCCGCGCGAATGGCCGAACTCGGCATCGAAACCGTCGCCGACCTGATGGCGGCCGACCGGCAGCGCCTCGCCGCCGAATTCGGTCCCAATACCGGCCCGTATTTCTGGGTGCTCGGCCACGGTAAGGGCGATACCGATGTCACCACAGAGCCGCGAATTCCGGTGGGCCGCAGTAAATCCGAGACATTCCCACACGACCTGACCGATCCCGAGGAGATCCGCGCACAGGTGGCGCGACTGGCCACCGAGGTAGGCGAGGAGATGGCCGCCGCGGGCCGCATCCCGCAGCGCGTCTCGGTGACCGTCCGCAGCAATACCTTCTACACCCGCAGTAAACAGGAGAAACTCCCCGAGCCGACCACCGATATCGCGGCCATCGTGGAAACCGCCCTGCACATCATCGACCGATTCGAACTCGATCGCCCGGTTCGGCTGCTCGGCGTCCGCCTCGAACTCCTACCGCAATAGCCGGGGCGAAGATCCACCCCGGTGCCGGCTGACGCTCGTATGCTCGTCGGCATGGAGTTCTGGGCGATGGTGGCACAAGAATCGGACAGCGGGATCGTGCTCACGCGGCGGCAGGTCAACGAGGACTTCCTCGGGCCGGGTGAGGTCACGATCAAGGTGCACTACTCGAGCGCGAACTACAAGGACGGGCTGGCGATCACCGCGGGCGGTGGCGTGGTCCGGAACTATCCGATCATCCCCGGCATCGATATCACCGGTGAGGTCGTCACCTCCGAGGTCGAGGATTTCGCACCCGGTGACCAGGTGGTGGCACACGGCTACGACATCGGCGTATCGCATCACGGCGGCTTCGCCGAATACGCGAGAGTTCCCGCCGACTGGGTGGTCAAGCTCGACGGTCTCAGCACCCGAGACGCGGCCGTACTCGGCACCGCCGGTTTCACCGCCGCACTCAGCGTGCAGGGTTTGCTCGATCACGAACTCACCCCGGAGACGGGTGCAGTGCTGGTCACTGGTGCGACGGGCGGTGTCGGCAGCGTGGCCATCGATATCCTGTCGGGCCTCGGCTTCGAGGTGATCGCCTCCACTGGGAAGACCGACGCGGGAGATCGGCTGGCCGAACTCGGCGCGAACGAAGTGATCGGCCGGTTGCCGGCGGATCCCGATGCGAAACTGCGTCCACTATCGAAGGCCACCTGGGCCGGTGCCGTGGACAGCGTTGGCGGCAAATCCCTCGCCTATATCCTCAGCGCGATCGGCTACGGCGGTGTGGTCGCGGTCAGCGGCCTCACCGGCGGCTCGGATCTGCCGACCACCGTCATGCCGTTTATCCTGCGCGGCGTATCGCTGCTGGGCATCGACTCCGCGTACGTTCCGATCGACAAGCGGCGCGCGCTGTGGGCTCGACTTGCCAATGAGTTGCGGCCCCAGCACCTTTCGACCATCGAGAATTTCGCTCCTATTACCGAGGCCGAGAAGGTCCTGCACACCATTCAGCATGGCGGCCACTCCGGTCGCACCGTGTTCGGCGTCGCCGGGGAATTCTGACGGTACCCACCGAAGCCCGGATCCGAGCAGGGCTTCGGCGGGTTCGGGCTCAGGCCGCGACTTCGACCGGCTCGTCCGCGAACTGCGTGCGGTACAGCTGCGCGTAGCGTCCGTCGGCGGCGAGCAGTTGGGTGTGCGTGCCACGCTCCACGATTCGGCCGTCCTCGAGCACCAGGATCTGGTCGGCGGCGCGAATAGTGGAGAGCCGATGTGCGATGACCAGTGCGGTTCGGCCATCCAGTGCCTCGGAAAGCGCCTCTTGGACAGCGGCTTCCGAGGTCGAATCCAGCGAGGCGGTCGCCTCGTCGAGGATTACCACGCGTGGTTGCTTGAGCAGCAGCCTGGCAATGGTCAGCCGCTGGCGTTCACCGCCGGAAAGGCGGTAGCCGCGTTCGCCGACGACGGTATCCAGGCCGTCCTGCAGTGACGTCACCAGCTCACGTAACCGCGCCCGCTGCAGCGCATCCCACAGCTCGGCCTCGGTGGCCTCCGGTCGGGCAAGCAGCAGATTGGCGCGGATGGTGTCGTGGAACAGGTGGCCGTCCTGGGTGACCAGGCCGACGGTGTCCCGGATGGAGGTCGTGGTCAGATCGCGCACATCGGTACCGTTGAGCCGCACGGCTCCCCCATCTACGTCGTAGAGCCGGGAAACGAGTTGGGCCACAGTGGATTTTCCGGCACCCGAGGAACCGACCAGTGCGACGAGCTGACCGGGCTCGGCCCGCAGCGACACATTGTGCAGCACCTCGACCCCGCCGCGGGTATCCAGCGTCGCGACATCTTCGAGCGAGGCGAGCGACACTTTATCGGCTGAGGGGTAGCCGAAGGTGACGTTATCCAGTTCGACAGCGACCGGACCTTCGGGCACCGTGACGGCCTCCGGTGCGTCCTCGATCAGCGGTTTCAGATCCAGCACCTCGAAGACCCGCTCGAAGCTCACCAGCGCGGACATGATTTCCATCCGGGCGCTGGCGAGTGCGGTGAGCGGAGTGTAGAGGCGGGTCAGCAGCAGCGAAAGCGACACCACCGCACCGGCATCCAACTGGCCGCGCAGCGCGTACCACCCGCCGAGTCCGTAGACCAGTGCCAGAGCCAGGGCCGAAACCAGGGTCAGCGAGGTGACGAAAACCGTCTGCAGCATTGCCGTGCGCACCCCGATATCGCGCACTCGACGCGCCCGCAGCGCGAATTCGTCCGACTCCTGCTGCGGCCGTCCGAACAGCTTCACCAGCGTCGCGCCCGGTGCGGAGAAGCGTTCGGTCATCTGGGTGCTCATCGCCGCATTGAGGCCCGCGGCCTCCCGCTGCAATCCGGCCAGCCGATTGCCCATCCGCCGCACCGGAACCACGAAAACCGGCAGCAGCACCAGCGCGAGCAGCGTGATCTGCCAGGAGATGCGGACCATGACGGCGACGGTGAGCGCGAGGGTCACCAGATTCGTGACGACACCGGAGAGCGTGTCGCTGAACGCGCGCTGCGCCCCGATCACATCGCTGTTCAGGCGGCTGACCAGCGCGCCGGTGCGGGTCCGGGTGAAGAACGCGATGGGCATCTTCTGCACATGATCGAACACGGCAGTGCGCAGATCCAGGATCAGCCCCTCGCCGATCCGCGAGGACAGCCAGCGGATGATCACCCCGAGCGCCGCATCGACCACCGCGAGCCCGGCGATCAGGATCGCGAGGGTGACCACGACGCGCGGCGCCGCGCCACCGACAATGTCGTTGACCACCCGACCCGCCAGCACCGGCGTCGCTACCGCGAGCAGCGCGGACACCACGCTGAACAGCAAGAACGCGCCGATCCGGCGGCGGTGCGGGCGCGCGAACCGCAGAATGCGCCGCGCCGTCGCGAGCCGGAACGGCCGCTGCTCCTGTGGCGCGTTCGCCCGCCGATACATCTGGCTCCAGGCCACCGATTCGATACTCACCGTGCTGCTCCCTCTCGCTCCCCACCCATCGAATACCTGGCCACCGACACTAAGACCTCAACAAAGGTTGAGCGCAAGCCCATTCCGCGCGGATTCCGCGCACAGCGAAACCCGCGCTGGTGGCCGGACCGGATCAGGCCTTGGGCATCTACCCCCCGTCATAGGTTGCGACAGCCTGCGAAGTGCCGGAGCAGCCAGTCCTCGAAGCATGGATCGGATACCGCGAGCGCCCACAGCGTGCCGGCTCCATCGGCGCCCTTTCGACGAACCATGTCGCGCCAGCCTTGTGCCGCCCGCAAAACAGAACTAAATTCTGGTCATGAAGATTCGGGATCGGTTGCTGCTGGCGGCCGAGCGACAGTTCGCGGAGCGGGGGACGTTGGAGACCACGCTGACCCAGATCCGCGACGCGGCGGGGGCAAGTGTCGGCGCGCTCTACCACCACTTTCCGGATAAGGCGGAGCTGTATCGCGAGGTGTGGACGCATGCGCTCGCCGATTATCAGGAGCACTTCTGGGTGGTCGTCGGCGAAAGTACCGATGCGCGGGCGGGTGTGACCGCAGGCGTCATCGAACATCTCCGGTGGGTTACCGACAATCAGTACCGCGCAAAGGTGCTCACCTCGGCTCGGCCGCCCGGCATCCGAGATAGCGACAGCAATCGTGAATTCCTGCGCAATGTATTGCGCTGGTGGCGCACCCACGCCCGCTACGGCGCGGTGCGCGATCTCGATTTCGACCTCGTCTACGCACTGTGGCTGGGCCCGGCGCAGGAGTACTCGCGGCACTGGCTCGGCGGTGAAATCCGCACGGCACCAATCGATGTCGCGCACGAACTAGCCGAGGCCGCCTGGCAAGCACTGGGTAACGACTGAACGGAGCCATCCATGCCAACGATCACCCTCGACCTGGATCTCGCGAAGCAGGTACTCGCCGCGCAGCCGTTCGCACAGTTGGTCGGTACCGAACTCACCGCATTCGGCAATGGCGCGGCGACACTCGTCATTCCCATTCGTCCCGAACTGGGCCAGCAATTCGGCTTCGTACACGGCGGTGTGGTGTCCTATGCGGCCGATAACGCCCTCACCTTCGCCGCTGGAACGGTACTCGGCGCCAATGTACTGACCGGCGGTTTCACCATTACCTACCTGCGGCCCGCCGCAGGTACCCGGCTGCGCGCCGAGGCCACCGTAACCGGGTCGACGCGCCGCCAAGCCGTCGTCGCGTGCGAAATCTATGCCGAACGTCCGGACTCCGAACCGGTGCTGTGCGCGGTCGCTCAGGGCACTGCGCGCTCGGTCGAACGCGAACTCGGCAACTGAGCATCCGCTGACCAGCCCATGAGCGACCGCAAGGTGGTGACCAGCGAGCCGGGATGCAACCCCTCGTCGGAGCGCGCGGCCACATGCCCATCCGGGCGCACCAGCAGCGCACCACCCGCCGGCAGATCGGTGCAGGCACCCCACTCGGCGCCCAAGCCGTGCACCGCGATCTCGATACCGGTTTCGCGCTGCGCATCGGCCGCGCCATCACGCCAGGCAGCCGAATTTCCGGCGATCAGAATCGCGTAGCCGGGTCCACAGAGATCTAACGTCGAGGTGGTGTGCTCGGCGTCGAGCCAGAAGTGCGGCAGTCGCGTTCCGACCTGTCCGGTCAGCCGCTCGACGTGCGGCTCGACCCATTCGATGCAATCGGCGGGTTTGCGCGATACCGCGCTCGAGCAGTACCTGAATCGCATCATGACCGCCCCGAAGTCCAACCGCCGCGCCAAAATGTCCGCGTTGTCAGGGGTTTCGATGCCGTAGCGGGTTTCGAAGTCGGCCGCCAGATTGGCCTGTTCGGCGGCGATGATCGCACGTGACCACCGTTCGGCCTGATAGGAATCGAGGAGTGCGGGTCCGCCCGTACCCGACAGCACGGCGGCCAGTTTCCAGACCAGGTTATGCGCGTCGGCGACACCGGTATTGCCGCCGAAACCACCCCAGGGCGCGTGCCGGTGGGCAGCATCGCCGGTGAGGAAGACGCGCCCGCGCCGGTACTCGTCGGCCACAAAACTAGCGGTGTCCCAAGCACTTCGCGCCAGTACCTCGACCTCGATATCGGGCACGCCGATCGCGGCACGGATCAGCTCGACACAGCGCTCGTCCGGATAGTCCGCGGCCGTCTCACGGGTCGGATCGTATTGGAGCTGGAAGGACCATTCGTCGGTGTTGTTCTTGGACAGGACAAGTCCGCGCATGGTGTCATTGCTGATCTCGCACTGGCTGAAGGTGCGATCGCCGAGCACACCCGTAAGATCGGTCCGCACAAAGACATTGATGTAGTGATGCGTCGGTGGCACCTCCCAGCCCGCGATATCCAATGCCCGACGGATCGGGCTGGCCGCACCGTCGGCCGCGATGAGGTAGTCGGCCCGGATAACCGAGCTGCGGCCCGATTCGTCACGCACGGTCGCCGTGACACCCGCGTCATCGGCCTCGAAATCGATGAGCTCGACCCCGAATCGGAGATCACCACCGCGTTCGCGCGCCTGCGCCGCGAGTACCGGCTCGAGCAGCACCTGGGGCAGGAAGCAGAACTGCGATGGGCTTGGATCGGCCGCCGCCATTGCCGCCCTCAAGTGGCTGAGGTCCAGCGGCTCGGCCGTGATCAGACTGGTGCCGCGGCGTGCACCACCGAAACTGCCCGCACGCAACGCGGTCGCGGCGGCCTGCTCGACCTGTCCCTCGACACCGACCTGGCGCAACAGCTCGGAGGTCCTGGTATGCAGGCCGCGGGCCTTGGGCAACGCCGAAACCTTGGTCCGTTTTTCGACGAGAACATAAGGGACATCGTGGTATTCGAGGAACAGCGCGGCCGATAGCCCGACCAGGCCGCCACCGACAACGAGAACGGGAATCCGCTGCGTAGAAGTCATGCCACGATCATGTGCGCGCGGGCTTGCATCGGCCTTGCGTCGCGGTCACGGCGACCATGCATACGAAACGGGCCGTACCCGCAGGTACGGCCCGTTCGAGGCGGATTATCAGGCGCTCGCCGCGAAGGCGGGGGCGTCCAGCGCCGGTTCAGCAACCGGCTCGATGGCGTAGGCCAGAATATCGGCCACATCGGCGACCGGGCGCACGTCCAAGGCGGCCAACACATCCGCGGGCACGTCGTCCAGATCCGGCTCGTTGCGGGCCGGGATGAACACCGTCTGCAGACCCGCGCGCTGCGCGGCCATCAGCTTCTGCTTCACTCCGCCGATCGGCAGCACCCGGCCGTTCAGCGTGACCTCACCGGTCATGCCGACATCCGCGCGCACCTGGCGACCGAGCGCCAGCGACACCAGGGCGGTGACCATGGTGACACCCGCCGAGGGCCCGTCCTTCGGCACCGCACCCGCCGGGAAGTGGATGTGGATATTGCGATCCAGCACCGACGGTTCGATGCCGATCTCCGCCAGGTGCGAGCGCACGTAGGTGAGGGCGATCTGCGCCGACTCCTTCATAACATCTCCCAGCTGTCCGGTCAGGGTGAGTGCACGCTCGCCCTCGGCGCCATTGGCCTCGATGTAGAGGACATCGCCGCCGAGACCGGTGACCGCCAAACCCGTTGCCACACCGGGGACCGCGGTGCGTTCCACCGAATCCGGGGTGAAGCGCGGGCGACCCAGGTAGTCCTTCAGGTTGTCCAGATCGATGGTCAACGACTCCTGGGAGTCGTATCCCAACTCTGCGTCGTATCCCAGCGACACCACATTGTCGGCCGAACCGCTTCCGCCTTCGGACAGCCGAGTCGCGGCCTTGCGCAATGCCTTCGCGATCAACCGCTCCATCTGCCGCACACCGGCTTCCCGGGTGTAGTTGGCCGCGACCTCACGCAGAGCCGCTTCGGTGATCGAAACCTCCTCGGCGGTAAGCGCATTGCGTTCCAGCTGCCGCGGCACCAGGAAGTCGCGGGCGATGGCCACCTTGTCGTCCTCGGTGTAACCGTCGACGGTGATCATTTCCATGCGGTCCAACAGCGGGCCCGGAATGGTCTCCATGACATTCGCGGTCGCGATGAACAGCACGTCGGACAGGTCCAAGTCCAGATCCAGGTAGTGATCGCGGAACGTATGATTCTGCGCCGGATCCAGCACCTCGAGCAGGGCCGCGGCCGGATCACCGCGGAAGTCCGAGCCGACCTTATCGATTTCGTCCAGCAGGACAACGGGATTCATCGATCCCGCCTCCTTGATCGCACGCACGATCCGGCCCGGCAGCGCACCGACGTAGGTGCGCCGGTGACCACGGATCTCCGCCTCGTCTCGCACACCGCCGAGGGCGACGCGAACGAACTTGCGGCCCATGGCCCGTGCCACCGACTCGCCGAGCGAGGTCTTGCCGACACCGGGCGGGCCGACCAGCGCCAGCACGGCGCCGGAACCACGTCCGCCGACAACCTCGAGTCCGCGCGCGGCCCGGCGGGATCGCACGGCCAGGTACTCGACCATACGATCCTTGACCTCGTCCAGGCCGTGGTGATCGGCGTCCAGCACCGCGCGGGCGGCCGAAACATCGGCGCTATCCGTGGTTTTCACGGTCCACGGCAGGTCCAGAACGGTGTCCAGCCAGGTCCGGATCCAGCCGGATTCCGGGCTCTGATCGCTGGCCCGCTCCAGTCGACCGACTTCGCGCAACGCCTCGGCGCGCACGTCATCCGGCAGATCGGCCTGCTCGACCCGGGTGCGGTAGTCATCGGCGCCGTCGGGTTCGTCCTCGCCGAGTTCCTTGCGAATCGCATTGAGCTGTTGGCGCAGCAGGAATTCGCGCTGGCTCTTCTCCATGCCCGCGCGGACATCTTCGCTGATCTTCTCGGTGACCTCGGCCTCGGCGATATGCGCCTTGGTCCACTCGATCAGCTTGGTCAAACGCTGTGCGGTATCGGGGGTTTCGAGCAGCTCACGCTTCTCCTCGGCGGTCAGGTACGGCGCGTAGCCAGCGGTATCGGCGATCGCCGACGGATCGGTCAGCTGATTGACCGCGTCGATGATCTGCCAGGCCTCGCGGCGCTGTAGCACCGAGACGACCAGCTTCTTGTATTCGGCGGCAAGCTCTTTGGTGCGACCGTCGGCGGCGGGGGTTTCCACCGGTTCGGCCTCCACCCACAGCGCGGCGCCCGGCCCGGTGACCCCGTGACCGATCTTGGCGCGCCGTTCGGCCTTCAGCACCGCGGCGGGTGCGCCACCGCGCATCCGGCCGACCTGTTCGATGGTGGCGACGACGCCGTAGGAGGCGTAGCCCTCGGTCAATCGGGGCGCGAGCAGCACCGCGTCGGTATTCGCGGCGCGCGCGGCGTCGATGGCGGCCTGCGCCGATTCGTCCAGTTCGATGGGCACGACCATGCCCGGCAGCACGATCGGATCGGTCAGGAACAGCACCGGCAGGTTCTGTGGTGTAGTCACGTGTTCGACCCTTCCAAAAGTTGAGCGATGCCCAGTCAACCCCGGCCGTCCCACGTTTGTTCCACACCGTTGCCCACGTTCGCTCACAGCGATCGGCGTTCGGTGCGGTACTAGAATTCGGAGCGTGCTCGAAGCCAATGCGCGGCCGGTCTCCGGGCCCGTTCGCTGCGACAATCCGGACGGGCTGAGTATCGGGGAGGCCGCGCGCCGCACCGGGGTCAGCGTGCACACCCTGCGCTACTACGAACGCGCGGGCCTGGTCATCACCCCCGTCGACCGCACCGCCAGCGGGCGCCGGCGCTATCACCAACTCGACCTGGACTGGATCTACATATGCACCCGGCTGCGCGCCGCCGGAATGCCCATCCAGACCATCCGCCGCTACGCCGAACTCGTCGCCGCCGGAAACGGCAACGAGCCCGAGCGCATCGCGCTGATGGAGGCACACCGCGCCGAGGTTGTCGCCAAACTCGCCGAGATCCAGGAGAACCTCGCGCTCATCGATCGCAAGCTCGATATCTACCGAGGACGAATCGCCACCGGCGACCGGTAGCGTGACCGACTGCACATCAGGTGCCCAGCTCCGCATTGACACCCTGTCGGAGCCAATGAGAATGTTGGCAGCTAGATATCTCACGACCTGGGCGGCTTGAGGGGGATCCCACGATGACAACACTCACATCCGGAGTGTTCATCGATTGGGAAGAGCTGACCGGCCTGACGAAGTTCTCCGTCGATCTGATCACCTTTCCGGTCTTCAGTGCGCTCGCCGGGTGGCTCACCAACTGGACCGGTGTGCTGATGCTGTTCTGGCCGGTCGTCTTTCGCGGAATTCGGATTCCTGGCCTGCAGGTGTTGTATCCATACTTTCCGCGTCGGGTCCAGGTGCTGCCGACATTCTCCGGTGACGGCCGCCGGCTCGGTTTCCAGGGATTCATTCCGGCGCGCGCGGAGAAGATGGCCAGCATTTGTGTCGACAAGGCGCTGATGCGGATCGGCAGTCCGCGGGATTTCATTCACGAACTGGATCTGGAAAGTATTGCCGATTACCTTGCGCTACTGGCGAGCAAGCGGGTCAAACCGATCGTCGACGAGGTGATGTATCGGGAGAATCCAGACCTGTGGCGCGGCGTACCCAGGGCGATGAAGCAGGTCATCTATCAGCGGGTGGATCGCGAATTGCCCGCATTGACCAGGCGGGCCTTCGAATCGCTCGGCGACAATGTCGACCAGCTCATCGATATCAAATCCTTCGTCATTCGGTATCTGCAGGAAAACCCGTACATCCTCAAGGATCTGACGACCACCATCGCCGCCCCCGAATTGCGTTTCATGGTGCGCATCGGCCTGCTCGGTGCGCCGTTCGGACTGCTGCTCGCACTGTATATGCATGTGCACCACACCATTCCGGTGTTGGGCTGGGTACCGGGCTGGGTGATCGTGCTGCTGGCCTCGGCGGCGATCGGCGTGATCGTGAATGTCATCGCGGTCAAAATGGTTTTCGAACCGGGTGATCCGCAGCCGCGCTACAAGTATTTGTGGAGGCAGGCGCTACTGGCCAAGCGGCAGCCGCAGGCGGCGACCGATCTCGCGCATATTCTCGCCTACCAGGTGCTGACGCTGCCGAACCTGTCCAAGGAACTGCTCGACGGCCCGAACGGCGATAAGACCAGGCAGCTGATCGAGCGGTTGGTCTCCGATGAGATCCATCGCCAACTCGGCCCGACCACCTCGATCGTGCGCGTCGCCTTCGGCCGCCGCCAATTCGACAACCTCAAGGTCGGCGCCGCGGGCGCGGCGGTCGGGTTGGCCCCGAGCCTGGTCGAGGACGAGGAGTTCACCCTCGAACAGGCCGAGAAGATCGACGAGTTCGCTGCACGCAAGCTCCAGGACCTCACTCCGGGGGAGTTCATGGAGATGTTCTATGCCTCGGTCGAACAGGATGCCTGGCTGTTGTATCTACACGGCGCACTGCTCGGTTTGGTGGTCGGTGCGGCGCACCTGACGATTTTCGGCTGGTAACCGGCCCGATTCCGGTCGGCTGCGCGCCCGCGCCAAATACAAGCACGCACGCTTGCATTTTTTTCGGCGCGCTGCGATGCTGAACCGCGACGGCGTACGAAGCAGTGCGCCTGGACGGGACAGGGATCAGATGGCCGACCTGAACGCGCTCCTGCGCGATTTCGCCGACGACTGCACGGAACTGGAACGCATCGTCGCGCCGCTGGCGGACTGGTCCACGTCGACACCCGCCCCTGGCTGGAGTATCGCCCATCAGATCGGCCATCTGGCCTGGACAGATGAGGTCGCCGCGCTGGCCGCCACCGATCCGGACGGTTTCGCGCGGCTGGTCGAGGACGCAGGCCCGAAGGCATTCACCTTTGTCGACGAGGCCGCCGAGGAGGCGGCCACCGCACCCGCCGCCGAACTGCTCGACCGATGGCGCCGCGGCCGTGCCGCGCTGATCGACGCCCTGCGCGCGGTGCCCTCCGGCACCAAACTGCCGTGGTTCGGACCGCCTATGAGCCCGGCATCCATGGTCAGCGCGCGCATGATGGAGACCTTCGCACACGGCCAGGACATCGCCGATGCACTCGGGCTGAGCAGGACACCGACCGCCCGGCTGCGCACGGTCGCCCATATCGGCGTGCGGACCAGGGATTTCGCCTACACCGTGCGCGGCAAGACCGTGCCCACCGAGGAATTCCGGGTCGAACTCATGGCACCGGACGGCAGCGTGTGGTCCTGGGGTCCCGAGGATGCCGCGCAGAATGTGACCGGTCCGGCACTGGACTTCTGCCTGCTGGTGACGCAGCGCCGTCACCGAGGCGATCTGGCGTTGGAAACAGTGGGTGCGGATGCCGCCGAATGGCTCACCATCGCACAAGCTTTCGCGGGACCGACGGGTGACGGGCGGTCGGCGGGCCAGTTCGCCTGACCCGCCGAGTCCCAACCATCGGGTCCGACCGGAATGCAGGTGCGGGCGAGCGCCACACTTGGGTGCGCCGTTCGTGTCGGCCGGACGCCGTTGGCCGGGTGTCTCGATGTGGCAGTCGAGAATGGCGCTCGCCAGCTAAGTGTATTTACCCGCTTGTCAGCTTGTGGAAACATTGACGACGCCTTTCGGCTCGAGTTCGGTATCGAAGGCGTCACCCGGCTTTTGTGATGCTGATCTCTCCCATGCGGTGCCACCTGCGGCTGCCCCTGTAACCTGGACGAGCGTACGGCTTTCAACGATGCGGGCCGCGCGGTGAGGGGTGCAGGGGCGGACGGAAAGGAACGCATCGTGGCATCACATAAGCCTGCCCAGATCGCTCGGCATACCGCCATCGTGCTCGCCGGCGCCGCCAGCCTCACTCTCACCGTCGCCTCCGGGGCCTACATCGTCCACCAGATGGCCGATACCCAGTACGCCACCAACGATATCGCCGCACCGCCTGCGGTCCGGATTCCGGATGTCGACACGGACTACGGTCCTGTGCTCTCCGATGCCGTGCTGACCGGTGGAAGTCGTGATCTGCCCGCGCTATTCGGCCGCTTTCCCGCGGAATCCAATGACGGCACCGTGAAAACCTCTCAGGCCCATACCGATTCGCCTGCCTCCGCCGGAATCAGTGGCAAACTACGCCTCGGCACCGCCTATGTCGGCGCGCAGGTGGCACCCGGCCGCGCGAATTCCGTCACCTTCACCGTGGATACCAACGCGCTGACGATACTGACGGATTTCCTGCTCACCGAACCGGTTCGGGACCGGCTCGGTATCCACGCCGATCCGGGCGGCGTCACCCAGTTGCGCACCGAGGTCGACACGCACAACGGCGAAGTGATATTCACCTTCTCCGATCCGACCCTCGGCGAACACGGCCTGCGACTGGACCGCAATCCCCCGCCCAGCACGAAACACACACCGAGCTCCGCGGAGTCGACGGTTCCGGAAACGGATAACGCCACCGAGTCGAATAGCACGATCACCGTCTGACACAGATTGCTTGCACGCCGCAACAACTGATTTCGTATGTACATGGGTAACTCATCGGGCACGCCCAGAACTCGACCCGACACTCGGTCGCCAGTCCGCGAACGAACCTTCGAGGCTCCCAACGGCCGGCAAAAGGCTCGGGGAGGCGGATACGACTTCTGCGTCATCGGGGGCGGGATCGTCGGAGTCGCAACGGCGCATCGGATTCTGCGGCAGCATCCGGATGCGAGCCTCGTGCTCATCGACAAGGCCGGCGCACTCGCGTCCCATCAGACCGGGCACAACAGCGGCGTCATCCATTCCGGCATCTACTACCCGCCGGACAGTCTGAAGGCCCGCCTGTGCCGGAAGGGCGCCGCATGGACGAAGGAATTCGCGGCGGCCCACGATATTCCGTTCGAGGTGTGCGGAAAACTGCTGGTGGCCACCGACGGCGCCGAATACGAGCGAATGCTCGCGCTGCACGAACGATCGGTCACCAACGGTGTCGATGTCGAACTCATCGACAGCGCCCAATTGACTCGCCGCGAACCACATGTGACCGGTCTCGGCGCATTGTTCGTGCCTGCCACCGGCATCATCGACTTCACCCGCGTCACCACCGCACTCGCCGAGGAGGTTCGGGCCGCGGGCGGTGAAATCGTGCTGAATGCCGAGATCACCGCACTCACCGAAACCACCGACGCGGTCACCGCGGCGGGTCCCGCAGGTTCCTGGACCGCGCGCACGCTGGTTGTCTGCGCGGGTCTGCAGGCCGACCGCATGGCCGCCCTCGCCGGTCTGCAAAACGATTTCCGCATCGTGCCGTTCCGCGGTGAGTACTACCAGTTACCGCCCAGCCGATCCGGACTGGTGCGCACACTGATCTATCCGATTCCCGATCCGAACCTGCCATTCCTCGGGGTGCATCTGAGCCCGATGATCGACGGCACCCTGACCGTCGGCCCCAATGCCGTGCTCGGTCTGGCCAGGGAGGGCTACCGCAAGGGCAGCTTCGACGCCCGCGACGCCCGTGCGGTGCTCGGCTTTCCCGGCTTCCGCCGGGTCGCCCGCGCGCATGCGCGCACCGGACTGCGCGAATTGCGCAACTCCCTGTTCAAACGCGGTTATCTGGCCGAATGCCGACGGTACTGCCCGGAGCTGACGGTCGCGGACCTGCGGCCGCGCGAGGCGGGGATCCGCGCGCAAGCGGTATTGCGCGACGGAACCCTCGTGCACGACTTTCTGATCGAACGCACACCGCGCTCGATTCATGTGCTCAACGCACCGTCACCCGCGGCGACCTCGGCCATGCCGATCGCCGAATACATCGTCGGCCAACTGTGACGCCACCGAGTTAGCTGCGTCGCGCGTCCCAGCAAACCAAGCGACCACCCGGTCATCAATCTGGTAAGCCCGCCAACCAAATTCCCGGCAAACCCTCGAATAAAGAGGAGAGCTGTAGTACTTTTAGCGGCAGCCAACAGGGAGGGGCCCTATGGGCCACATCAAGTACGCGAGCGACGTCGGAGCCCCGGTCGAGGTGGCCTTCACCTATACCGACAACCATCTGTTCGTACCGGATTGGATGTTCGCCGTCGCCGCGTTCGAGCCGAAAGATGAGCTCGACCAGGGTCTCGGTGCGGTCTTCATGACACGGATCAGACTGGGGCTGTGGCGACCGACCGTCGAATGCGAGATCACCGAATACCGGCGCAATGTGGTGATCGGCTACACATTGCGCGGCCCGTTATCAGGGACTTTGACGCTGCGCTTCGACCCGCTCGGCTACGGACGCTCGGTGCTGACCTCGGAAGCGGAGTACGCTCCACCGGGTGGGCTGTTCGGTCGGCCGTGCCTGCGCCCGGTGGATTTCGCCGTGCGCTCGGCGTTGCGCCACACCGAATCCCAGTTGCGAAGGGAGATAGAGCAATTCCACGGTACCGATCTTGTCGGTCGGATTGCGTAGGGTGCCATCCATGATCATCGTGAGCACCGACGGATCCTGCCTCCGCAATCCCGGCGGCGCTATCGGCTGGGCTTGGGTCAATCATCAGGGCGGTTCACGCAGCGGGGGAGCCGCCACCGGAACCAATCAGGTCGCGGAGTTGCGCGCGCTATTGGAGGCGGTACTCGCACATCCCGGCGAGGAACCGCTGTTCATCGAGAGCGATTCGCTGTACGCGATCAAATGCGCCTCGGAGTGGATCTTCGGCTGGCGCACCAATGGCTGGCGCACCGCCAGCGGCGGCGCGGTGAAGAACGTCGAACTCATCAAACAGATCGACCGGGCAATCGCCTCACGACCGGGACCGGTCCGGTTCCGTTGGGTGCGTGGTCATGTCGGCAATTACTACAACGAAATGGCCGACACCCTCGCGGGTGAGGCGGCCAGACAGGCCGCGGCCTCCGCAGCCGCCGGTGAGGTCCCGACCGCGGAACTCCCCGAGCTGCTGCCGCTGCTCGAGGACTCCTCCGATAAGACCAAAAAATCCGCCCGACCGCGGTCAGCGGGGAAGCCGGTCGCGCCAGCACCTCAGGCATTGACGCTGTTCTGAGTCCGCCGGGCGCGACCGGGTGCAAGACCGCCGGAAAGACCTCCGGGCGGGTGGTGCCATTCCCACCCGCCCGGAGGCGCTTTTCGGAGTAGATAATCCGATCAGTTGCCCATCTGCTTCAGGATGGGCAGGTCGAACTTGTCGACCAGCCACTTGTCGCCGACCTTCTTCAGACCGGCCACCACCACGAGTTCCACCTTGCTCGGCGGCTTGTTCGCGGCGGCGATATTCACATTGGTGGTGGTCTGACCGATCACCACCAGCACATTCGCGTTCTCGGTATCGCCGGACTGGAAGCCGCACTGCATGTCGTAGGTGGACGAGGTGGCCTTGGCGTCGATCACGACACCCTTGAGGTCCTGGCCGAGCTTGGCGAACTGATCCTTCCAGTCGCCGGTCGAGGCGGCATCCACCTTCTTCAAGTACTCGTCGATGGTCTGCGGATCGTAGGTGGAGATCAGCTTGCCGTAATCGCACGCGGCCGCGGTGGCGGCCTCGTGCGCGTCCAACTCGTCGCCGCGGTTGCCGGCCTGCCGGTAGAACACCACGACGGCGGTGACCGCCGCGACGAGCAGCACACCGGCGACGAACGCCGCGATGATCGGGACCAGTGCGCGGGAACCCTTGCCACCACTCGGGGCGACCGGTTGCCCGGCACCCTTGTCCGCAGCCGGCTTCGGCGGCGCGGCGGCTACCGCATCGCCCGACTTCCCGATCTCGACCGTCTTGTCCTCGGCGGACGCGTCGACCTTGGCATCGGCTTCCTCAGCATCCGAGTTCTGCTTCTCGGCGCCGACATCATCTGTGGACATCGATACAATCCTGCACTTTCCCGGCGCACCCGAGCGCACCGATATGGTCTTGTCGGTCCGCATCGGACGAACCGTTCGCACCCCGGGGGCGAGTATCGCTGTGGCTGGTCACCGCAGCGGCGGCGGGGTCAATTCATTCGGATCCACGCCCGGCGGCATCTGCGCGCCATTGTCCGGCACATTCGGTCGCGGTGCATTGGCCGAACCACGAATCTGCAGTCCGGGCGGCGGATTCTCGCAGTAGTTCCACTTGGGCAGCGAACCGTCCTGGATGACCTCATTGCGGATCGGCGTGTGCTTGTACTGGCAGATCGGCCGAACCCAGACGTCGACTACCGTGTGGAACTCATTGTCGTGCGCGGGCACACCCGCGGCGGACAACCCGAGGTTCAGCGCCGGGAACAGCGCCTGCAGCGCCGGGATCCGCAGCTGCGCGGCCTTGGTCACCGCCGCGAAGTTGGCCGCCAGACTGGTGATCGGATCGGACGTCTTGTCCAGTACCGCACCGAGGCTGGTCAGCTGTCCCGGCGCCTTCTCCAGGATCGCCTGCAATTCGGCATTGGCATTGTTGAACTGATCGAACAGCTGACCCGAATTGCGGGTCAGCGTCCCCAGATCAGGCTGCGCATTCGAGGTGGTGTTCGCGATGGTGCGCAGGTTGGTGATCAGATTCTGGGTCTGCGGGAGCAGATTATCGAGGCCGGCCATGGCCAGACTGACGCCGTTGACCATGCCGCGCAACTGATCCGGGCCACCGCTGAGCGCGGTGTCCAGGTTTGCCAGGATGACACTGAACTTATCCGGATCGACCTGGGCGATCAGCGCGCTGGAGTTGTCGAGCACCGACCAGACCGGGGTGGGGGTCTTGATCTTCTCCGCATCGAACTGGATGACCGAACCGTCCTTCAGGAACGGTGCCTGCTCGGTATTCGGCCGGAAGTCGATGTACTGCTCACCGGCACCGGAGAGCGCACCCACTGAAATCTTGGTGTCGACCGGAATCTTGAATTTCGAGTCGATATCGGCCTTCGCGGCGATGGACTGTCCGCGGTCGATCAATTCGATCGAGGTCACCTTGCCGACGCGGAAGCCGCGCAGCGTCACATCGTTACCGGGCTGCAGTCCGCCGGAGCGGTCCAGATGCACGGTGACGGCGTAGGTCGATTTCAGCGGGTTCACCCGCATGACGCTCACCAGCAGATAGGTGGCGCCCAGGATGAACACCAACACCAGGCCGATAGTGGACAGCAGCAGCTTGCGCTGCAGCAGCTTGCCGAGCCAGCTCATGCCCGCACCTCGCCGGCGCTCGGTTCCGGCATGCGCTGCGCGTGCTCGCACATGATTCGCTCGCTTCGCTCACTCATCGGTGTCCCCCTTGCAGTCGTCCCTGAATTGCCTGCAAGACGGTGATCAGGCTGCCCGCGAAGTCCGCGAGATCGCGACCATCGAAGAACTTGCCCTGCCCCGGATCCGACAACAAGCTGAAGTTGTGGATATTGGTCAGCGTGGCGTAGACCGCGAGGCTGTTGCCGCGGAACGACGCGTCGATCGGAGCGCGCATATCGTGCAGCGCGTCCAGCGCGGGACCGAAGGTCTGCTCGGTCTGCGACAGCGCGTCCATCAACTTCTTCACATTGTCGAGTAGATCGCCCAGCTGATCGCTCGAGGTGGTCGAGTAGTCGCCGAGCGCGGCGCTGGTCACCGAAATCTTCTGCAGCAGATCGCCGATCGCCCGGTTGTTCTCGGCGACTGCGCCGATCATCTGCGGCAGCGTATCGGCCACCTGGCCCAATTCCGAATGCCGTCCCTCGATGGTGGTGGCCAGCGAACCGAACTCGGCGAGCACACTGTCCACCCGAGCGCTGTTGGCGTTCAAACTGCCGACCACACCGGTCATTTCGGTGATCAGATGGGCCATCTGATCACCGCGACCGCCGACGATCGAGTCCATTTCCGAGGTCAGCTTGGTCAATGCGGCGACACCGCCGCCGTTGAACAACATGGAGACCGAGATCAACAGCTCCTCGACGGTGGCACCCGCCGAGGTCTTGTCCAGACCCATCGTGTCGCCATCGTGTAGTACCGGCGAACCCGGATCCGCCTTGGCCTTGGCGACCGCGACGAACACATCGCCGAGTGGGGTGGCCTGGCGCAGTTCCGCCGTACTGCCGACCGGAAGTTCGATGTCCTTGCTGATCTCCAGATCGACAATGGCCTCGAAGTTCTTGGTCTGGATATTGGAGACCACACCGACATCGGAGCCACCGATCTTCACCTTCGCCTGATCGGGAAGATTCAGCGCATTCTCGAATTTCGCGTGCACGGTATAGGTTTCACCGGCCAAGCCCGGTTTGGGCAGCGGCAGCTTCTCCACCGTGAAACCACAGCCGGAGGTGATGGCCACCCCGGATGCCGCCGCGAACGCGATCAGCGTGCGGCGGGCCTTCATTGTGAACCGGTCGCTCATTTGGTCATCCCCAGCAGTGCCGCCGTAATACCGAGGTCCGGACCGAGATCCTCGAGCTTGCCGGTGCGGCAGCCATCCGAACGCATCTGAATCCGCTCACAGAACAGGCTCAGCAGTTCACCGTTGAGGAAGGTGGGCAGGTTGCCGTGCAGTCGGACGTAGCCCAACTCCCGGTTCATCGACCGGTCCAGGTTCTGCATGAGCAGCGGCGCGAGGTCGACGACCTCGGTGAGGCCGCGGGCGTTGGCGCGCAACTGATCGGTCACCTTGGTCAGACCCTCGAGCGAACTGCCCAACTGATCCTGGTACTGCACGAAGACCGAACTGGTATTGGCCAGGAAGTCGTTGAGCTGCTGCAGCGTGGCCTGCAGACCGGGGGCCTGATCGCTCAGCAGTCCGGTCATCTGCGTCATCCGATTGCTGAAATCGCGTACGGACTGGTCGTTTTCGGCCAGCATGGTGGTCAGCTCGTTCAACTTGACGATGATGCTGGAGACCGCGTCCTTATTGTCGACGCCGACCTTCAATGCGCTGGAGAGCGCGTTGAGGGTGTCACGCATCTTCTCGCCGTTGCCGTTCAACATCGGATAGAGCACCCGACCCGACAGCGGACCGATGCCCTCGGTACCCGGTTCCGGCTTGAGCGCCGCGGCGAACTGATCGATGGTCTTCAGCATCGTGTCCAGCTCGACCGGTGTCTTGGTCTTCGCCTTCGGCAGATGCGCACCGTCGGACATGGACTCGCCCTGGGTGTAGACCGGGGTGAGTTCGACGTGCCGGTCGGTCACGATGGATGGCGAAACGATCGCGGCCATCGCATCTTTCGGAATCTTGACGTCCTTGTCGATCGTCATATGCACCTCGACCAGGGTGCCCTTGGGAATGATCTTGTCGATCTTGCCGACCTGCAGACCGAGCACCGTGACCGGATTGCCCTCGAAGACGCCCGCGATGTTCTCGAAGTCGGCGGTGATCGTCATGGTGTTGCCGAGTGCGCTGTTCACCGAACTCGGCACCAGCGAGCAGCTGCCGATGGCCAGGGCCGCCGCGCTGACCATCAGTGGTTTGGCGATGCGCCCGATATTCGGGCGCCGCAGGTTGATTCGCATCAGTTTCATCCCTGGCACCCCTCGATCACATGGGCGAAGCACAACCAGTTGTCCGGGAAGACCCACGGCAGGCCGACCTCACCGTAGGGTCCATTGCCGAACGCGTTGTTGAGGGTGCGCACCGACACCGGCATGATCTGCAGCAGCCGGTCGAGGTTGTCCTTGTTCTTCTGCAGGCCTTCGGCCATGGTGTTCAACTGCTCGATGGTCGGGCCGAATTGGTTGTTGTTGGCGGCGCCGATCTGCTGCAGCTGGCGGCTCAGCGTCGACACATTGTCGAGCAGCTGGCGCAGCAGACCCTGACGCTCCATCACCCGGTTGGCGATGGCCTCGCCCTGGGTGATCACCAGCAGCACGCTGTTGCGGTTGTCGCCGAGGATTCGGGTGACCCGGTCGAGATCCTTGAGCAGGCTGTCGACCTCCTGTTTGCGCGAATCCATCACCTTCGCCAGCGCGCCGACGCTGTCGAGCGCCTGCGCCGTCAGCGCGGGCGAATCGCCCAGCTGCTTATTGATCAGATCGAGCGAAGTGGCCAACTGCTTCGTGTCGAGCGCCTCGAACTTCGGGGTGCCGTACTCGACCACATCGGCCAGGTTGTACGGAACCGAGGTGTTGGACAACGGGATTCGGCCGCCCTTCAACCCCGACCCGTCCCCCGGATCGAGGTCGACGTAGCGCGCACCGAGCAGCGTCGCCATCTTGATCGATGCCCTGGCATCCGGTCCGAGCTTCACATCGTCGCTCACGCTGAGGGTGAGCAGGATGTGCCCGTTCTCCAGCTTCGCACCGGCCACATGGCCACTCGGGACACCGGCGATATTGACCTTGTCACCGACCTTGACTCCGGCGGTCTGCGCGAATTCGGCCTTGACCGACTTCTCACCGACGCCGATCAGCTTGTACGCACTGGACCCGATAAGCAGCACGATGATGAGGACACCGCCGATCGCGCCCAGCCAGAAGTAGCGGTTGTTATTGAACCTGTCCTTGATCTTGGTCATCATGGGCGGCACACCGCCGACTGTCCGTTACCACCGATCATTGGGAGCAGGCCGCGGGGGAGCAGGACGCCATAGAGCGAGATATCCAGCTTGCAGATATAAGCGTTGGCATAGGCGCCGTCCTGGGTGAACTTGCCGATATCGGCCAGCACCGCGGGCAGGTCGATCGCGGCCTGGTCCAGCTTGGCGCCGTTGGCGATCAGCAGCGTGAGCGCGGCGCTTGTCGAATCCTGTGCGCTGGCCAGCTTCGGCTGGATCTTGCCCATCATGTCCACCAGCCCGCTGGTCGCATCCGCGATCTGCACGGTGGACGCTTGCAGCGACTGCCCCTGGTCGTACAGGCCGCCGATCAGTGCCCGGGTCTGGGTAACCAGGGTCTCCAATTCATCACCTCGCTTGGCCAACCCGGACATGACGCCGCTGAGGTTGGTGATCACATCGCTGAGAATCGCGTCTCGGCGCTGGAAATCCGTGGCCAGGGTGGCCGCCTGGTTGATGAACGCGCTCAACGAAACACCGTCACCCTGCAATGCCTGGATGAAGGTCTCCGAGAGCCGGTTCACCTGCTCGGGCTGCAACACCTGGAACAGCGGCTGGAATCCGTTGAGCAGTCCGGACACATCGAAGGACGGTTCGGTGCGCTCGAGCGGAATGGTGGCCTTGTTCTTCAACGCCGCGGGGCTCGCCGCCTTGCCCGGGGCCAGCGCGACATAACGCTGGCCGATCAGGTTCTGGTAGCGCACCAGCGCCTTGGTGTCGTCGTACACCGTCTGGTTGCGCTGCACGATGAACGTCACATTGGCGAGGGACTTCTTGGTCTTGGGATCGCGGGTGAGTTCGATCTTTTCGACCTTGCCCACCCGCACGCCCGCCATTCGGACGTCATCGCCCGCGCGCAGACCGAGCACATCACTGAAGGTCGCGGTGTAGGTGTTGGTAGAACCCTCCACGACCCGCGCGAGCGTATTCCATACGACGACGGTGACCAGGATCGAGACGATCGCGAAGAGGCCGAAGCCGATGAGTGGTTTACGAATGCTCATTTAGCGGTACCGCTTTCGCCGACCTGCAGGGTGCCCCCGCGCATTGCCGAACTGAGCAGCAGATATTCGGCCGCCGTCGGCCGACGACCGAGCAGGGCCACGATCGCGGCATCTCCTTCGTACGAAATCGGACCGGCGGTTACGGGCGCACTCGCCGGCTGGACGGGTACGGCCGGAGCCGCGGGCTGGTCGGCGGAGGGCTGCGCATTCGACGCGGGTGGCGCCGGATTCGGGAACAACCCCTCCAGCGGCGTACCCGCGAACGGGCTGCCCGGCTTCGGCTCGGCCGAGGTCGCCGCCAGCGGATCGCCCGGGGAGGTGACACCCGCAATCTCCGGGAAGCCCGCGGGCAGTGGCAATTTCGCCAAACCCTGCGCGGTTTCCAGCGAACGCGGCTTCATCGATTCCGGCAGATAGCCGGGATCGGAGACCGCCGGTGCGGTGGCACAGCTCGGTCCGGGCAGATTGCCGTAGCGCGGGCAGTCGGCCTGTTCGTAAGGCCGGTACGGGGTGAGCGTGACACCCGCGTTCCAGACCATCTGCCGCTGCGGACCCCAGTGGAAGGTCTGACCGAGCTTGCGCAGTGAGCTGTTCAGCGAGGCAATGGTGTCCGGGATCGAATTCGCATCCGCGGCGAGCGCGCCGAACATATCGCTGGTACCGGCGGTCACCTGCTTGCCGACATCGCCGTTGCGGGCGAACAGCGAGTTGACCGAATCCACCGTGCCCGCGGTACCGCTGATCAGGGCGACCAGCGCCGTCCGGTGATCGGCGATGGTCTGCGCGGTCTTCACCGAACTGCCGAGCACATCGAGCAATTCGGGTGCGGACTCATTGAGCGCATGCGCCGAGGCCGAGAAATCGTCCAGCAGCACACCGAGATTCGGGATGGACTCGTCCACCGAGGTGAGCCACTTGTCCAACCGCTCGATGGTGGATCCCGGCATCCGGCCGCTGCCGTCCAGCGCCTGGGACAGTGTGCCGAGCACCCGGCCGAACTGCACCGGGTCGAGCTTGGTGAGAACGGTGCGGACCTTGGTGAGGGTGTCCTGCAGCGCGATGGTGCCCTGGCTCTGATCCTCTTCGATGACCGAACCCTCGTGCAGGTACTTGTCCGCGGGTCCATTGAAGACCAATTCCACCGAGGTGACGGCGAACAGGTTGCTCGGCACCACTCGGGCGGTCACGTTCGACGGGATATCGCCGGCGAACTCCGGTTTCAGGTCGATCTGCACCTTCTGCCGCTCACCTTTGGCGACGACGTCGACATCCTTGACCGCGCCGACGAGCACGCCACGGAACTTCACGTCGGCCTCGCTGGGCAGCCCGTCACCGGTGTTGGTCACATCGGCGACCACATGCACCTTGGGCACGAAATAGCCTCGGTATCTTGCCATCAGAAAGCCGAGGATCAGCGCGAAGACGACGAGTCCGCATACGCCGGCGACCAACAGTTGTCGCATGGTGGGGCCACGCCCACTGGGATCGATGATCATCTCGTCCTACCCCGAGATCCGGATGCCGGGATTGACGCCCCAGATTGCCAATGTCATGAACAGGTCCGCGAAAACCACGATGATGATGCACATCTTGATGGCCCGACCGGCCGCGACACCCACACCCTCTGGACCGCCCGAGGCGAAAAAGCCGTAGTAGCACTGGATGAACGTGGTGATCGCGACGAACACCATCGCCTTGAGTAGCGAGTAGAGCACGTCTCCTGGTATCAGGAACTGATAGAAGTAGTGCGCGTAGGTACCGCTGGAGGTGTTGCCGATCAGCTGCACAGTGAGCGAGCACGAAATGTAGGCCATGGCCAGGCCGAGGCAATAGAGCGGAACGATGGCGATCATCGCCGCGAACATCCTGGTGCTCACCAGATACGGCAGCGGCCGGATCGCGATCGACTCGAGTGCGTCGATCTCCTCGGAGATACGCATCGCGCCGAGTTGCGCGGTGAATCGACAGCCGGCCTGGGCGGCGAAGGCGAGTGCCGCGAGCAGCGGCCCCAACTCCCTGGTGGTCGCGAACGCCGAGATGGCGCCGGTGATCGGGCTCAGGCCGAGCAGATTCAGTGAGGTATAGCCCTGGATGCCGACCGTCATCCCGCCGAACGCGCTGAGGATGAGGATGACGCCGATGGTGCCGCCACCGACGACCAGGCTGCCGTTGCCCCAGGTGACATCCGAAAGCAGCCGCCAGACTTCCTTCGGATAGTGCCGCAACGCCAACGGGATCGAGCCCACCGACCGCAGAAAGAAGAACACCTGGTGCCCCAGACGCGCGACCATATCCACCGGGATCTGCGCGGACTTCTTTATTTGCCGAAGTGGCCGCAGCAGCGGCGGTATATAGGTTGTTGACACCGGCTCAGACCACCTGTGGGGGGAGGAGAACGTTGTAGATCTGGGTGATGATCAAGTTCACGCCGAACAACATGATGGCGGAACTGACCACCGCGGAGTTCACCGAGTTGGCGACGCCGCCCGGACCGCCTCGGGTATTGAGCCCGGTATCACAGGCGATGATCGCCGCGAGCAACCCGAAGATCAACGATTTCACCAGTGCGACAAGCAGATCGATGGTGACGGCGAACGAGGAGAAGGTGCCGATATAGGAACCCGGGGTGCCGTTCTGCGCGAAAATATTGAAAATGTAGCCAGTCAAAAATCCGACGAATACGACGAAGCCACAGAGCAATACGCTGACCAGCATGGCCGCACCGAGCCGGGGCGCGACCAGCCGACGCAGCGGATCCACGCCCATCACCCGCATCGCATCGATCTCTTCGCGGATGGTGCGCGAACCGAGATCGGCGGTGATCGCCGAACCGACCGCGCCCGCGATCATCAGCGAGGTGACCAGCGGCGCACCCTGCTGAATAATGCCCAGACCGTTCGCCGCGCCGATGAACGAGGTCGCACCCACCTGGCCGGCGACCGCGCCGACCTGGATGGAAACGATCACGCCGATCGGGATGGCGACCAGCAGCGTCGGTGCCGCGGCGACACTGGACATGAACGCACACTGGCGGATGAACTCACGATAGGGAAAGCGGCGTCGGAATATCGCGATGAACAACTCGGCGACCGCCGCGAACCCCATCGTGATCTGTCTACCGAAGGTCTCCAAGGAGCGCTTCGGATGGTCTTCCCAGTAGGCCTTCGTCCAATCGGCCGCATCACTCATCCGTGATTGCGCTGGTGGACTCTTGGTCGACTGCACTGGCTAACCCCTCTCGACGCCGGTAACCAAACCCCGACGACTTGTTTGCTTGACGCACCTTACTACGGAGTAGTGCAGAACACACCATCACCGTGTGATTGCAGTCATATATAGGAGTCCCTGTTGGGAAAACGCTATGAGCAGTGGCCCGACGCTTGGGATTGGTCCCAAAGTTAACGGAGATACTTCTAGAACAGGTTACAGTTCCACCTGTCGCGATCAGCCCCGCGTATGGCCAGTTCTACTATTTGCGCGGATAATATTCATGCAAAATCTTCGCGCGATTCGAATGGCTTCTGCGACACCGATCAACATACAACTGAAACGCAATCGGGCGCATTGCGACGATTACAGTAATAGAGCTTCGCTATCGCGAGAAAATGAGACGCTGCACTCTAAATGTCGAAAAATATGTGTTCTCCGCCGACGCCTTCGACACCGCAGACCAACCGTTTCGAGCGACCCGCAAGCGATCGCTACGGATACAGGACGCGCCCGGAGCCGAATACTGACACGATGGGTGCGACAGATTGATATCGTGCGGACTTCCGACGTCTGGAGGGACATGTTCAGCAAACTCGCCAAGGTGGCCAACGCCGCCTTCGCCGTAGCCCTTGGTGCGGCACTGGTCGCGACGGGGGCCGGGACCGCGGACGCCGCGCCGGGGCCACCCGTCATCGGCGGTGGGTCGGGAATCATTATCGATAATCAGTTCGAATGCACTGTTACCACCGTCGGTTACGACGGCGCGGGCCGGTTGGTCGGCCTGACCGCGGGCCACTGCGGCGACCCGGGCGCTCAGGTATACGCCGAACTCGACCGCGGCGCAGGCGTGGTCGGCCGGTTCGTCTACTCCAACCACGATCTCGACTACGCCATCATCCAGTTCGATCCGAGCAAGATCATCCCGGTCAACCGGATCGGCAATGTCACCATCACCGGGATCGGCGGCCCGGCCCAGTTCCCGATGATCGTCTGCAAGGAAGGCCGCACCACCGGTAACACCTGCGGCCTCGCCTACGGCGATGTCTTCGGCACCAATATGGAAACCTGGGCGCAGATGTGTGTGGTCGAGGGCGATTCCGGGGCACCGGTCGTCGTCGGCAACACGCTGGTCGGGATGGTGAACGCCTATCTCGCCATCGCCTGCTTCGGACCCGAGGTCGGCACCAATATGAGCTCGATCATGGGCGATATCAATGCCCGTGGCGACGTCGGGGCGGGCTTCAACCCGATCTAGCCGGGCTCGAGCCGAATACCGAATGAGCGGGTCGAATGACCCGCTCATTCTGTTTTGTGGAGCGGGGCCAGCGCCGGGCCCGCCACCGCGCACTGCGGCATGCAGTCGACGTTGTCCAGCGTCGCCGCGCGTCGCGGTGCGCGCAGTAGTACCGCCGCGATAAGTGCACCGGCCACCAGCAGGCCGACACAGATCCACATCGCGACGCCGAAGCCGCGGTCGAATTCGACGGGGTCACTCAGCGACCCGGAGATTCCGGCAAGGCCGGGCAACGCCGCGACAGCCAGCAACTGAGCGGTACGGGCGACGGCATTGTTCACCCCGGAGGCGATACCCGCCTCACTGGCGGGCACCGCGCCCAGTACCGCGCCGGTGAGCGGGGCGACCAATACCGAAAGACCGAGACCGAAGACCAGCACGCCAGGCAGTACATCTGTCAGATAGGTGGTGTCGGGTCCGATGCGCAGCAGCAACACCAGGCCGAGCGCGGCGAGCAACGGGCCGAGCGTCATCGGAATGCGCGCACCGTGCACCTGCGCCCACCGGCCCGCGGGCGCGGAAAGCACCAGCATGATCAATGTGACCGGCACGGTGGCCACCCCCGACATCAACGGGGTGTACTTCGCCACCAGTTGCAGCTGCATCACCAGAAGGAAAAAGACACCGCCGAGCGCGGCGTAGACCGCGAGTGTGACCAGATTCGCGGCGGTGAAGACCCGGCCGCCGGAAGCAACGGGCCCGGAGGAGCCGGCCTGCGTAACCACGGAGCGCCCCGCGCCCGGCGAAAACGTGCCAGCGAACAGCGACGGCGGCACCAGCGGATGATCGCTGCGCATTTCGATCACCACGAAGACCGTGAGCAGCAGCAGACCGACGACCACCAGCAGCGGCATCGCATCGATCAGACCGAAGGTCAGCGCGCCGAGCGCCGACGCGACCACAATCGCACCGGGAATATCCAGTCGCGCCGAGGCATTCGGGTCGTGGCTCTCCGGCACATGTCGCAGCGTGACGAGTACGACGACCACCGCGAGCGGCACATTGATGAAGAAGATGGACTGCCAGCCCGCCAACTCGATCAGCCAGCCGCCGAGGAATGGACCGAGTGCGCCCGCGACACCGCCGAAACCGGACCACAGGCCGATCGCCGCGCCCTGATCGCGTTGGTCGATGGATGAGGAGATCAGGGCCAGACTGCCGGGAGTGAGCATCGCGCCCGCCACACCCTGCAGGATCCGGGCGAGGACGAGCATCTCGATATTCACCGCGGCGCCGCAGAGTACCGAGGCCAGCGCGAAACCGATGACACCCCAGACGAACACCTTGCGACGGCCGAGATGATCGCCGAGCGAGCCGCCGAGCAGGATGAACGAGGCCAGGGTCAGGGTATAGCCGTTGAGCGTCCATTGCAGGCCCGCGACATCGGTGTCGAGGGATTCGCCGATGCGCGGCAGCGCGATATTGACGACGGTGGCATCCAGTGAGGCCACCGACGAACCGAGGATAGTGGCCAGCAGGATCCAGCGGCCGGTGGCCGAACCCAGCCGGGGTAACTCAGAACTCACCGACCCAACGTAGCCGCCAGGGCGGGGATTTTCGTGGCGGTCAGAGATTCTGGACGCAGACCACGAAGTGCCGCGTCGGGTATTCGAAGCCGCTGCTGCTGCCGCAGACGCTCGCATCGTCGGCACCCTGCTGGATATTGGTCACCTTCACGCCCTGGCTGACGCGTTCGGTGCAATCGATGCGCTTGGGATCCTCGCCGCCGATATCCATACAGCCACCGACGACCCAATCGATATCCAGGCAGATCGCGCCCTGCTGCGTGCCGTTGAGGGTTTCGAAGTAGGCGCTGTCGCGATCGGCGACGCACTGCGAACTGGTCGCCGCCTTGCCGATGACCTTGTAGTTCGAGGCCCGGCTACCGCAGGAGGCCTTGGCGATGGTGGCGTTATCGGTGGTGCCGCCGAGCGTCACACAGTCACCGACACTGGCCTGGAAGTCGGTGCTGCCGCCCTTGGTCGCCGAAGTGGTCGCCGTCGGCTTACCCGAGGTCGGGCGGGCGCTGGTGGTGGGCCTGGCTCCCGAGGTTTTCGGCGTGTTGGTGGACGAGACCGCATCGATGGTCCCGTTACCAATAGCGGGCTGGGCGTTGCCGCTGATCTTATTGCCGCAGCCCGCTAGCGAGAGCGCGGCGACAACGGCGACCGCGGCGATGGCCGCCGTCGCGAGGCGACCCGAGATCGGTTGACGAGACACTTACAGTCCTCCCGGCTGTAACGCTCCGAACTCATACCCCCGCCGGAATCCGAAGTGATCTAGAAATACGTGAAATACCACGCCATGCATACACCACCGGGCGCGGGCGCGTCGAGTCGACAGCACCCCAATCGTGGCAGCACAGTGCCGGCCGAAGTGTTGGTTCGATCATTGCCGCACCGCGGCCCGCCAGCGGAATCGGCTTTCCAGCAACCGATCTGGGTAGGGTGAGGTTTCCAGTGTGAAAGGGGCTCGTCCGTGACGCTGATCAGCGCCATTACCTGCGCTACCGCCGCATTCGGCGCCGCGCTGATCCTGCCCGCGGTGGCCTCGGCAACCGGTGTGCACTGCGCCTCCGAAGGCGGGACGGATGTCACCGTGATCGACGGAAGCACCGCGTGCCGGGCCGCGGCCGAAGCCTACGGACGGGCATGGGCGGCCGGATACGACGGCGTCGGCTACGCCCATGCGGGCGTCGGTGCCGCCGCACTCGGTATCGGTGCGGCGGGCGGGGTCGGCGCCAGCGACGGGGTCGGCGGAATTCCGATCGCGCTCGGCTACGGGGCCGATGCCATCGCGCTGACCTCGATCACCGCTGCGGCAACGGATTCCGAGACCGACCAACCGAACCCGCCGATCCCGCTGTTCGCGGTATCGATCGCCCTGGACGGCTCACGGGCACAGGTCGCGACCGCCGACAGCGCGGTGGTTTGCCTGGGCACGGCGGCCTTCGCGTGGAATTCGGCAACCGGTGCGACCTGTCTGACCACGCCCTTCGGTCGCTGGCAATCGACACGATCCGAGTTAGGCTGAGAATTCGGCCCCAGCCAGCAGCAGGAGGTGCCCCGTGGTTTCAGCCTTCCCCGCACCGGATCGGTGGCCAGCGGCGCCACGGGAGATGCTCGTCGATCCGAGGTTCGTGCGCCTAGCCGACCATTTCTTCGGCATGTTCGCCCAGCCGACGCGCGGTGGCGGCGCGCTCGCGATCTATCTCGACGGTCGACCCGTCGTCGATATCTGGGCGGGCTGGGCTGCCAAGGATCGGCGCTGGAACGGCGACAATGTGGCACTCACCTTCTCCACCGGCAAGGGCGTCGCCGCGACCGTGGTGCACCGGCTGGCCGAGCGTGGGCTGATCGAGTACGAGGCGCCGGTCGCGACTTACTGGCCGGAATTCGGCGCACATGGCAAGGACGACATAACGGTGCGCGATGTGCTCTCGCACCGCGCCGGCCTGCATCGGGTCCGCGGTCTGGTCCCCGGCCGGGAAGGCATCCTCGACTACTACGCGGTGGTGGCGGCGCTGGCCGAGAGTCCGGCCGATCCGCGGCGCATCCGTACATCCGGCTATCACGCGATCACCTTCGGCTGGCTGGTGGCCGAGATCGTGCAGCGCGTCACCGGTGATCCGTTCATCGATGTGGTGCGACGCGAGATCGCGGAACCAATCGGCTATGACGAATTCTGGTTCCGGGTACCGGAATCCGAGCGCTACCGGATCGCCAAGATCTTTCCGCATCTGAATCCCCCCGGAATCCGTTGGAATACCGCGTCATCGGTGCTGTCCTGGGTGCGCCCGATTCGCGGACTCGCCGAGGCGGGTATGCCGGAGAGTTTCGACGAGCTGGTACGCGATCCGCGCGTGCACGATGCGGTGATGCCCGGCTGGAACGGTGTTTTCTCGGCGCGGGCACTGGCCAGAATGTATGGGGCCCTCGCGAATGCGGGTCGGGTCGAGGCGCTGGATCCCGAACGCGGTGGTCACGGCATCGAGGCTGCGCAGTTCCTGCAACCGGAGACGATCTCGATCATCAATCAGACGCAGCGGGCCGACAGCCGCGACTATGTGCTCGGGCTGCCGCTGAAATTCACTCTCGGCTATCACCGACCGGTGGTGATGTCCAAGCAGCAGCCGCGAAACGCCTTCGGCCACTACGGACTCGGCGGTTCGGGCGCCTATGCCGATCCCGAACTCGGCATGTCGATCGCCTTCGTCACCAACCGACTCGGTAATGCGGTGACCGCGCTCGGGGACGCCAGGCTCGCGCGCTTGGCCGCCCTCGCCAGCAATACGGTGCGCAGGGTCCGTCCGACCGGGTCGGTCGAACCGGGACCACTGTGAGTTCGTAGCTATAGATATGGAGCAGGCGGGCACACCCGACGAAACGGCGCTGGACGCCGCGCCCTCGACGCCGCGCCCGCCGAGAATGATGGTTGCGCACGCGTTGGCGGCGGGTATCGATTTCGAGCGGTACTTCCGGTGGCGACGCGAACGCGAAGGCGACCCGTTCTACGTGCGGTTTCCTGGTTTCGGCGCGGTGCTGTTCACCGGCACGGCCGACGGTGCCCGTGAACTCTTCCGCGCGCCGACCGAGCTGCTCGAACCGCCGCGACCGAATCCGATCGAACCGCTGGTCGGCTCCGCCTCGCTCATCCTTGCCGCCGGCGAACGCCACCGGCGCGATCGGGCGTTGCTCGCCCCCGCATTTCACGGCGTACGGATCCGCGCCTACGGCGAACTTATCCGCGAGTCCACCATCGCCGAAATGTCCGGCAGCACAGGCGAATCCCGTCCCGCCTGGACACCGGGCACGCGCATCGATGCACGCGCCGCGACCCGGGCGATCACGCTGCGGGTGATTCTGGAGGCGGTATTCGGGGTGGACAGCCACGAGCGCCGCGCCGAATACACCGCCGCGATCGCGGAATTCCTCACCGCCTACTCCGGACCACTGATGCTGGTGCCCGCACTGCGCCACGGGCTGTTCGGTCGGGCGCCATGGGACCGGTTCGTTGCCGCGCGCGAGCGGCTCGACGAACTGATCCTGACCGATATCGCGCGGCGTCGGGCCGTCGGCACGATCGGCGCCGACATTCTCGGTCTACTGCTCGCGACCAGCTATGACGACGGCACCTCGATCACCGATGCCGATCTGTGCGAACAATTGCGCACCCTGCTCGTGGCCGGACACGAGACCACCGCGACCAGTCTGGTGTGGGCGCTGTTCCATCTGCATCGGGAACCCGAGGTGCTGCAGCGCCTGCGCGCCGAACTGCACGCGGCCGGGCCCGACGCTTCCCCGCTCGAGCTGGCCGGGCTGCCGTTCCTGGACGCGGTCTGCCAGGAGACACTGCGGCTGCATCCCGTGGTGCCGATCGTGCTGCGCAGGCTGACCGCGCCGTTCACGCTGCGTGGGGTCGAGCTCGTGACGGGCGACACTATGGGCATCGTGCTGCCGCTGTTGCATTCCGATCCCGCGGTATGGACCGATCCCGAGCTGTTCGAGCCGCAGCGATTCATCGAGCGCAAGTACCGGCCGTACGAGTTCGCATCCTTCGGCGGCGGACATCGACGGTGCGTCGGAGCGTCGCTTGCCGATTACGAACTGCGGATCGTCCTCGCCACGATCCTCGGTCGACGGCAGCTGCGATTGCCGCCACGTTATGCGCGCGGGCGAGCGCCGCTGTCGGTGCCGCACAACATCGCGACGGGGCCGCATCGGTCGATCCCATTCGATGTCGTTTCGTGATTTATCTCACGAAGGAGTTTGGCCCGTAAGGGGGTCGGCCGGCTTGACGGCCGTCCGGCTCCTTCGAGGGTTACCGAGCTGACCGGCCAATTTCACGAAAGATGATGACCCCCAACGATGTATGTGTTGCTCGCCACATCGTGTGGTCGATACGAATCAATCCGAAACGTCACTGGCTACGGATGGCCCTGGACGGTAGGAAGGACGGCAGGGTCGGGTGCGTCATATACCCGTGGGGTGCTCTGTGTTCCCCGCGCCGTTTTTCCGTGGGCGTTTGCACGGAATCCACGAAGGGTCTTCGTGGAACCGCCCTGCAGCTCCACACCGATGAGAGATCTCGCCGCGCCACCGGCGTAGGTGAGAGATGGATTGGACGAGAAACTTATGCATGCCGCTTTGCACACCGGGACGTCGACTGCTCCTCGTCGGGGAGCGCTAGCCCGCCGACTCCGGCAGGGCATCCTATTGTCGGCGGCGATCGCTGCGGTCGGCTTCACCGCCGTCGCGCCGGCGCAGGCGGATCCGGTACTGCCGGGCACCGGCTCCGCCAACTCGACCGCCACCGATCCGGGTGCAACGGCGAACTTCGCCCCGCCGAGCATCAGCCCCGGTGACGGCGAGACCGTCGGCGTCGCGCAGCCGATCATCATCAACTTCAAGGATCCGGTGACCGACCACGCCACCGCCGAGAAGGCCATCAAGATCACCTCCTCGAATCCGGCGCCGGGTCACTTCTACTGGTTCAGCGACAAGCAGGTGCGCTGGCGGCCGAACGAGTTCTGGCCGGCCAATACCGATGTGACCGTTGAGGCGGGCGGCACCCGCACCGCATACCGGATCGGTGACGCCTTCATCACCACCGCAGACGACGACACCCACACCATCACGATCACTCGCAACGGCGAGGAGATCATGACGATGCCGACCTCGATGGGTAAGACCAAGCACGAGACCCCGAACGGCACCTACTTCGTCGGCGAGCAGCTGCGCAAGATGACCATGGATTCGTCCACCTACGGTGTGCCGACCACCGATCCCGAGGGCTACAAGGTCGAGGTCGAGTACGCCACGCGTATCTCCAACAGCGGCATCTTCGTGCACGCGGCCCCGTGGTCGGTCGCACAGCAAGGTGTCTCGAACGCCAGCCACGGCTGCCTGAACGTCAGCACCGAGAACGCCAAGTGGTTCTTCGAGAACGCCAAGAAGGGTGACCCGGTGATCGTCCAGAACACCAAGGGCGGCACCCTCAACGCCCGCGACGGCTACGGCGACTGGAACGACTAGACATCCGGTCGAAGTCTCCCCGAGCTCAACTCAGCCCAGGCCCGATCAGCCTGGGCTGAGTTCGTTGTTTCACTTCGAGTGTTCCGGATTTTCCGGACGACGGACCAGTTGCCAGCTAACCTCCCGAATAGCGCAACGCAACAGCTGATTTCGGGAGAACATGGGTAACTCGCCGGGCACGCCCAGAATCCACTCACCACGACGACCGGCGGCCCGCGTCGAAACTCCCACGGCACCCCACGACCGGCAAAAGGCTCGGGGAGGCGGACCAGCACATGGGTAACTCGTCGGATACGCCCAGCATCCAACCACCGACACCACCACCGGTCCGCGACGAAACTCGCACCGCACCCCACGACCGGCAAAAGGCTCGGGGAGGCGGACCAGCACATGGGTAACTCGTCGGATACGCCCAGCATCCAACCACCGACACCACCACCGGTCCGCGACGAAACTCGCACCGCACCCCACGACCGGCAAAAGTTCCGGCGAGGCGGACCAGCACATGGGTAACTCGTCGGATACGCCCAGCATCCAACCACCGACACCACCACCGGCCCGCGACGAAACTCGCACCGCAAAGTTCCGGCGAGGCGGACCAGCACATGGGTAACTCGTCGGATACGCCCAGCACCCAGCCGCCCGCGCGACCGCCGGGCCGCGACGAAGATGCCCTCGCTCCCGACGACCTGCAGGAGGTCCGGGGAGGCGGGGGAGCGCGCGACAAGTTCAGCGTTTCGACGGTCGATGTTAACCGATCGTTTGCTGGCCGCCGTAAAGTTTCGGCCGTGCGAACCAGGCCGGAACGAGTGCTGCCCCAGCCGCGCGGGCGCGGCCTGCGCAATCGGCCGTGGCAGGACTATGCGCTATTCCTGGTGTTGCTCGGGCCGAATCTGGTGCTGCTGACGCTGTTCGTCTACCGCCCGCTGGCCGACAATATCCGGCTCTCGTTCACCGACTTCAATATCTCCGACAACTTCGTGACCTACATCGGGTTCGCGAACTACCGCGAGTGGTGGGGCCGCGACGACTCCTGGCAGATCGTCACCAATACGGCGGTTTTCACCGTGGCCGCGGTGGTCGGCAGCATGGTGCTCGGCCTGGGGCTGGCCCTGCTGCTGGACCGTAAGCTGTTCGGCCGCAATCTGGTTCGCTCGGCCATCTTCGCGCCGTTCGTCATCTCCGGCGCGGCCATCGGTGTGGCCTTCCAGTTCATCTTCGATCCCAGCTTCGGGCTGATCCAGGATGTGTTGCACCGCATCGGCGTCGACAAGGTCCCGGACTTCTACCAGGACCCGCACTGGGCGCTGTTCATGGTGACGGTTACCTATATCTGGAAGAACCTCGGCTACACCTTCGTCATCTACCTGGCCGCACTGCAGGGCACCCGCGCCGATCTCATGGAGGCGGCCGAGATGGACGGTGCGAGCCGCTGGACCACGTTCACCAAAGTGCTACTGCCGCAACTGCGCCCGACGACGTTCTTCCTGTCGATCACGGTACTGCTGAACTCGCTGCAGGTCTTCGACATCATCAATGTGATGACCCGCGGCGGGCCGCTGGGCACCGGCACCACGACCATGGTCTACCAGGTCTACCAGGAGTCCTTCCGCAACTTCCGGGCCGGTTACGGCGCGACGGTCGCCACCATCATGTTCCTCGTGCTGCTGGTCGTCACGCTGGTCCAGGTGCGCGTCATGGATCGGGGTGAGCAGTGAAACACACGCGGCCGGAGCGACGGACGCGCAGGAGGCAGCATGCGTGACCACGTAGCGACCCGCGCGAGCCGCCATGGATACAGCGTAGAAACGCTTTCGTATCGCCGCAGGCAGCGCGCGGTGACGGTGCTCGGCTACGGCGCGATGGTGTGCGTGCTGATCATCATCGGAGTTCCGCTGTTCTGGATCTTCATCACATCGTTCAAGGCACGTCCCGATATCTACACCCAGCCCGCGGTGTACTGGCCGCACAGTTGGCATCCGGCGAACTACGAGGACGCCACCACGACGCTCCCGTTCTGGACGTTCCTGCGCAATTCGCTGATCATCACCGGGATCATCGCGCTGGTGAAATTCGTGCTCGGGGTATTCAGCGCCTACGGCCTGGTGTTCCTGCGGTTTCCGGGCAAGTCCCTGGTGTTCCTGGTGATCATCGCGGCGCTGATGGTGCCCAACCAGATCACGGTGATCTCCAATTACGCCCTGATCGCCCAGTTGGGTTGGCGAAATACCTTCCAGGGCATCATCATTCCGCTCTGCGGGGTGGCCTTCGGTACCTTCCTGATGCGCAACCACTTCCTATCCCTGCCCTCGGAGGTGATCGAGGCGGCCCGGATGGACGGCGCCAACTGGTGGCGCCTGCTCACCCGGGTAGTGCTGCCGATGTCCGGACCGACCATGGTGGCCTTCGCGGTGGTCACGCTGGTCAACGAGTGGAACGAATACCTCTGGCCGTTCCTGATGGCCGATGACACCCGGGTCGCCACCCTGCCGGTCGGCCTGACCCTGTTGCAGAACACCGAGAATCCGAGCGTCACCAATTGGGGACCGGTGATGGCGGGGACGCTGCTGACCATGCTGCCGATCCTCATCGTCTTCCTGCTGCTACAGCGCCACATGATCAAGGGCCTCACCTCAGGTGCGGTCAAGGGTTGACCGAACAGGAGAAACCGTGTCCACTTCACAATTCCCGGCACTGTCACGGCGCGAATTCATCGGCCTGGCCGGTGCGCTTGCGTCGGGCACCGCACTGACCGCCTGCGCGGGCAGCGGCGGTGGCGGCAAGCAGTCCGGTGACGCCAACACCATCACCTTCTGGTCGAATCACCCCGGCACCTCGAAGGAACTCGAGGCCGAGCTGATCAACCGGTTCCAGGCGAAGCATCCGGATCTGAAAGTCAATCTCGTCGACGCGGGTAAGAACTACGAGGAAGTGTCGCAGAAATTCAATGCGGCGCTATCCGGCGGCGAGCTGCCCGATGTCGTTGTGCTGTCGGATGTCTGGTGGTTCAACTACGCGCTCAACGGCACCATCGAACCGTTGGACTCGCACTTCGCCGATGCCGGAGTGCAGCTCGACGACTACGTCGATTCGCTGGCCGCCGACTACGTCTTCAACGGTAAGCACTACGCACTGCCGTACGCGCGCTCGACGCCGCTGTTCTACTACAACAAGGACGTGTGGGCGAAGGCCGGTCTGCCCGACCGCGGCCCGCAGAGCTGGCCCGAGTTCGACGATTGGGGTCCGAAGATTCAATCCGTGGTCGGCGACGGCAAGCTCGCGCACGGCTGGGGTGATGCCAAGAACTATCTGGCCTGGACCTTCCAGGGCCCGAACTGGACCTTCGGCGGCGCCTACTCCGATCAGTGGACGCTGAAGTTCACCGACCCCAAAACCATTGCGGCGGGCCAATTCCTGCGGGATATGATCCACAGCAAGAAGTACGCGGGGATCAAACCGCAGATCGCTGTCGACTTCGGCACCGGCGTCATCGCCTCGACCATCGCCTCCACCGGCGATCTGAAGGGCATCCAGAAGAATGCCGAGGGCAAACTGGAATTCGGCACCGCATTCCTACCGCATCCCAACGGTCCCGGCGTCACCACCGGCGGTGCCGGGCTGGCGATCCCGTCGCGGATCTCGGATCAGCGGAAGGTGAACGCGCTGAAGTTCATCGAGTTCATCACCAATGCCACCAATACCGCGGACTTCTCGCAGGGCACCGGGTATATGCCGGTGCGCAAGTCCGCGGTGACCGATCCGAGCGAGGTCGACTTCCTGGCGAAGAATCCGAATTCGAAGGTCGCCATCGAGCAACTCGCGGTGACCAAATCGCAGGATTACGCACGGGTGTTCGTACCCGGCGGTGACCAGATCATCGGCACCGGTCTGGAGCAGATCGGTCTGCAGAATGCCGATCCGGCAACGGCTTTCGCCAATGTCGCCAGTCAGCTGCAGACCATTATCGACCGGCAGATCACGCCGAAGCTGCCCAAATAGTACCGACGAAGAGGGAGATCGACGCCGTGGCAACAGTGCACTTCGACGGGGTGACGCATCTGTATCCCGGTGCGCGGACGCCCGCCGTCGACAACCTGGAACTCGATATCGCCGACGGGGAATTCATCGTCCTCGTCGGCCCATCGGGTTGCGGCAAATCGACCAGTCTGCGGATGCTGGCCGGATTGGAATCCGTTGCGGCGGGGCGCATTCTGATCGGCGGTAAAGACGTCACCGGACTGCCGCCGCGGTCCCGCGATGTGGCGATGGTATTCCAGAGCTACGCGCTCTATCCGAATATGACGGTCGCGCAGAATATGGGTTTCGCACTGCGCAATGCCGGAATGAGCAAAACGGACACCGCGGTTCGCGTGCAGGAGGCGGCCAAGATGCTCGAACTCGAACATCTGCTCGACCGCAAACCGGCGAATCTTTCCGGCGGACAACGCCAGCGCGTCGCAATGGGACGCGCCATCGTGCGCCGCCCCCAGGTCTTCTGCATGGACGAACCGCTGTCCAATCTCGATGCGAAACTGCGGGTGAGCACACGCTCGCAAATCGCGGCGCTGCAGAAACGTCTCGGCACCACCACCGTCTATGTCACCCACGACCAGGTCGAGGCCATGACGATGGGCGATCGGGTCGCGGTACTGCGCGAAGGGAAACTCCAGCAGATCGCCAAACCCCGTGAGCTCTACGACGATCCGGTCAATACCTTCGTCGCGGGCTTCATCGGCTCACCCGGTATGAACCTGCTCGACGCACCGGTCCACGAGGGCGCGGCAGTCCTGGGCGATCTCCGGATCCCCTTGCCCCGCACCGTAACCGGTGAGCGGGTCATTGTCGGCATCCGTCCGGAATCCTGGGAAACCACCGCCGAAACCGATAACAGCCTCGCCGTGGCCGCCGAACTGCTCGAGGAACTCGGCGCCGAATCCTTCATCTACAGCCACGGCGTCACCGATGAATGGAACAGCCGCTCCGGCAAGGTGGTGGCCCGGGTGGACCGCCGCTTCCAAGTGGCACTGGGCGATCGCCTGCGTCTGCGCCCGAAACTCGACGAGATCTTCTTCTTCGACGGCGAAACCGAGGAACGCCTGCGCTGATGCGCGGTGTCCTCGGTCCGCCGCGTGCTCACCAGATCTTGACGCGCTGCGCGGGTTCCAGATACAGCTCATCACCTGGCTTCACATCGAAGGCCTCGTGGAAGCTGTCGATATTGCGGACCACCGCATTGCAACGGAACTCCGGTGGCGAGTGCGGGTCGGTGGCCAGGCGCCGGATGGCCTCCGCATTGCGGGCCTTGGTCCGCCACACCTGCGCCCAGCCGTAGAAGACGCGCTGCAGACCGGTCAGACCATCGATGACCGGCGGCTGCTCGCCTTCGAGCGAAATACGGTAAGCGGCCAGGGCGATAGACAGCCCGCCGAGGTCGCCGATGTTCTCGCCGATGGTGAATTCGCCGTTGACGGTGTGGTCGTCGGATAGCGCCTTGGGCGAGAGCACGTTGTACTGGTCGATCAAAGCCTTTGTGCGCTTACCGAATTCGGTGCGATCGGCATCGGTCCACCAGTCGACCATATTGCCGTCGCCATCGTATTTGGCACCCTGATCGTCGAAACCGTGGCCGATCTCGTGGCCGATCACCGCGCCGATGCCGCCGTAGTTGGCGGCGTCGTCGGCGTGCATATCGAAGAACGGCGGCTGCAGAATGGCCGCGGGGAACACGATTTCGTTCATGCCCGGGTTGTAGTAGGCATTCACCGTCTGCGGTGTCATGAACCATTCGCCGCGATCGACCGGACCGCCGAGCTTGTTCAGATCCCGATCGTGTTCGGCGGCATAGCCGCGACGGTAGTTGCCGACCAGATCGGACGGGACGATGACGATGGCGGAGTAGTCGCGCCACTTGTCCGGGTAGCCGATCTTGGGGGTGAACTTCTCCAGTTTGGCCAGCGCGGCCGCCCTGGTATCCGGACCCATCCAGTCCAGGTCGGCGATATTGCGGCGGTAGGCTTCCTGCAGATTGGCGACCAACTCGACCATCCGCGCCTTGGCCTCCGGCGGAAAGTGTTCGGCGACATACAGTTTGCCGACCGCCTCACCGAGCAGATCCTGCACCAGCGAAACACCGCGCTTCCAGCGCTCCCGATTCTCCTGCGCGCCGGTGAGGGTGCGGCCGTAGAAGTCGAAATTCTCCTCGACGATCGGATCGGTGAGATAGGCCGCCCGCGACCGCAACAGCCGCCAGATCGCCCACGCCTGCCAGTCGGCGAGCGGTTCGGACGCCCAGGTCTGGGCGAAGGCTCGCACGTAATCCGGCTGGCGCACAACAACTTCGGCGAACAGGTCGGGACCCGACTTCGAGATACCCTCGGCGAGCGCGGAAGTCCAAGCGTGCCAATCGAATTCCGGATGTTCGGCGACCAGCGCGTCGTAGGTGGTGAGGTTGTAGCTCAACTCGGCATCGCGGCGGCGCACCACATCCCAGTGCCCGGCCGCGAGCTTGCGCTCCAATTCGAAGATCCGCTGTCCGACCATCGCCAGGTCGGCGGGTAGCAGTGCGGCGATCTGCGGTTCGGCGGCGGCGAGCGCGAACATCCGGCCGATGTGCTCGACATACTGGGCCCGGATCTCGGCGAATTCGTCCTGCCGGTAGTAGGACTCGTCGGGCAGTCCGATCCCGGACTGGGTGGCATGCACCAGATACCGGTTGGAGTCCTTGTCGTCGGTGTCGACGTAGAAGCCGAGCGCGCCGCCGACACCGGTGCGCTGCAGGCGACCCAGTAGCGCGGCGAAGGCACCGCGGTCGGCGACCTCGTGAATCTCGGTGAGTTCCCCCGCGATGGGCGCGAGCCCAAGCGAAGCCACCGTATCGGTGTCCATGAAGCTCGAGTACAGATCGCCGATCTTGCGCGCGTCGCTGCCGTGCTCGGCCGCCGAGTCCGCGGCCCGCTGGATGATCGTCTGCACATCCAGCTCCGCCTGGTCGTACAGCGCCCGGAAGGCGCCGTCGACCGCACGATCCGCCGGTATCTCATAGGCATCCAGCCACCCACCGTTGACATGGGCGAACAGGTCGTCCTGCACGCGCACGGCGTGGTCGAGGTGGGAGAGATCGATACCGGAGGGACTGCTCAGATCGGAAGTCACGATGTCCAGTATGCAGAGATGGGGCGAAGGTTGCCGTCGCCGAGGTTGGCCCCGGCCGCGTCGGCTGGTCGTTTCGAGCGACCTGCAAAAGTCGCTACGGCCGGGGGCAAGCGGTCAGGCGGGCAGGATGATGCGATCGAATTCGCCGGCGCGCACGCCGGCAATGAAGGCATCCCACTCTTCGGGGGTGTAGGAGAGGGTGATATCGCCGTGACGCAGGGTAGCGCTGCCATCGGCGCAAGTTTGTACGATCAGCTCGTTATGCGATCGGCCGCTGTTGAGAAGGTTGATGAACGAGGTCCAAAGGCTCGCGGTGACGGTGATGATGGGCTCTTCAGCGGTGCGGTTGGCCGGGTTGCGGCGGTATTTGCTGTCACGGATGAGCACCGCGTCACCATCGAACCGAACCTCGACGCATTGATTGCCGTTGTTCGATCGACTCGACGTGAACCAGTCAGTGAAAACCGACCGGAAGGTAGCGGTGGAGGCCATGAGCAGGATTTTACACTCGCGCATACCTGCTGATCAGGGCCAATGATGCTGCACGATTCAACGACTGTTCCAGTGCGCGTACGTAAGCGAAGCTCAAATCGCGCACCTGTTCCGGATCGTCGACCGCGCCGCCGAAGACCGCGCTCTCGGCCCACGCGAAGGTCGGCAGCTGTTCACCGGCGAAGTCGATCAGGTGGAAACTGGACCCGCCGAGCACCGCGCCCGCCCGCGCCGCGAACGGGATGACCCGCACCTCGATGTTGTCGAGCTGCTCGATCGTCTTCGCCAAATACTCCAACTGTCCGCGCAGCACCTCCGGCCCACCGGTCTGCTGCAGCAGCGTGCCCTCGCTGATGACCGCGGTCAGCTCGACCGGCCGCTTGCCGCGCAACCGCTCCTGGCGCCGCATCCGGATGGCTACCAGTTGCTCGACCTGAACCGGCCGGATCATCACATCGGCACTGATGAGCGCCCGCGCGTAATCCTCGGACTGCAGCAGCCCCGGAAAGACCAAACTGTCATAGCTGCGAATGCTCTGCGCGCCGTACTCCATGCCGTACAGCCGCTGCAGTTCCGGACCGATCAGGGCCGACGATTTGGCCCACCAGCCGCGCTGCTTACTCGCCTCGAGTAGCGTCAGCAACTCCGCGCGTTCCTCGGCATCCACCTCCAGCAGTTCGAGCACCGGGCCAATGGTGTTCGTGGTGAGCACCCGTCGCCCCTTCTCGACGTGCGACCAGTTCGCGGGGGTGAAACCGACCCGCTTGGCGAAGGTGGCCGAATCGAAGCCGCGCTGTTCGCGCAATTCGCGCAGGCGCAGCACCAGCTCCCAGCGAGCAACTGTTGGGGAAACGGGCACCATGGCCGGAGATGGTACGCCGGAAATTTACTGGGCGTGTGACTATTGTCAAGGAACTTGTGCGGGTCTAGTGTCGATTTCACCGGCAACTTTGGTTTTTACGTCGATCCACTCAGAGTCGAGGCGAGGTTCCTCATGAGTACGTCGCGAATGGAATCGGGTAGCTACCTGGCAGCCCAGGATTTCGCGGCGGCCCAGGACGCTTTGGCGCGATGTCGCCGCTATCGCAAGGACAACGGTCTCTACGGGGTCGTCGATCCGGCACTCGGGCGAATTCTGTTGGAAGTAGGCGCGGTCGGCGCGGTCGTCATGCCCGCCGAACTCGGCAAGCGGGTGCGCGCCCACCTGCTGGCCACCTACGGACGGACCGGACCGATCATCGCGCATCCGCGCTCCAGCCGATGGTCCTTCCTGACCGGTCCGACCGATAACTCGTACCTGGATATGACACTGTTCCCGGAGTTGTTCCGGGTATGCGCCTCGGTCGCGCTACCCGGCACCCGGATCGTGCTGCCATCACCGACCGATGAGCTCAGCGGCTACCGGATCTGGATAGCACCGCCGGAGGGCGACTACCGCCCTGAGCTCGGCGATGTCATCGCCGCCACCCGAACCTGCGCGAATAGCGGCGGTCGGTCGCTGGTCAAGGGCATCAAGGGTGTTGTCAAGGGGACGGGCGTGGAGTGAGCGTCACACTGAAGCTCTGCTCGATACTGTGCTCCCACTTGTCCCGGCACTCGTTTTGTTTGGTCTGATCGTCGCCCGCCTTCTGCAGACAGTCCAGATAGTCCTTGCCGCCGGAGTCGACGAAGAAACTCCAGCCGACGATGCTGAGCACGACCGCGGCGACCAGCGCGAGCACACCAAGGATCAATCCGGTGATCGCCATGCCGGAGCCGCCCGCGCTACCGGAACGAATCTTGACCAGCGCGATGATGCCGAAGATCAGCGCGAAAAAACCGAACAAATAGCCGCCGATCAGCGTCCAGCAGCTCAGGAGCCCCAGGATGCCGAGCACCAGTGCGGTGATCGCCAGGCCCTTGCGCTTCGGGGATTCCTGCCAATAGTTCGGCTGCCCCTGACCCGGTGGCGGCGGGTACTGACCCGGTGGTGGATATTGACCGGGCGGCGGATATTGCGCCATGGGACTTCCTCTCAGCCGATGCGCCTGCGTTTGCGCTCGCCTTCTGATCGCACTCCCGCAGCGGGGACGTTAATCGCCGAGCGCGTTAGTTCGAGCCGAGCCGCGCGTGCATCTCCCAGACCAGGATCTCCGCGGGCTGGTGGGCGGTCACCCGCTGGCCGCCCGACCTGGTCATGCGCACGGCGTCACCCGAGTACAGCGGGCCGACGCCCTCCATCTCCACCTCGCCCCTGGCGACGAAAAGATGCAGATACGGCGCGTCGGGTAGATCGATCGCCTGCTCGGTTTCCCCGCTACCCACCAGCCGTGCCACATGCATCGCCGAATGACTGCTGCCGATGGCGATCGCGGTCCGATCGCGATAGCGCGGCAGGCCGGAGGCCACGGTCACCAGGCCGCCGCGCGCCAATTCGTCGTCGATCTCCAACTGCTGGTACCCCGGCTCCAGGCCCGGCTCGTCGGGCACCACCCACATCTGCACGAAATGGACCGGCTGGTCGTGTTCGGTGCCGTGGTCCAGGCGCCAGGAGTCGTTCTTCTCCGAATGCAGGATTCCGGTGCCCGCACTCATCCGCTGTGCCAGACCGGGATAGATGACGCCGGTGTGCCCGAGCGAATCCTGGTGCACCAGCGAGCCGCCCAGTACCCAGGTCACGATCTCCATATCCCGGTGCGGATGGGTTTCGAAGCCCTGACCAGGGGAAACAATATCCTCGTTATTGACGAGCAGCAGCCCGTGATGGGTGTTGTCGGGATCGTAGTGCTCCCCGAAGGAGAACGAGTGCTTCGAATCCAGCCAGGACACGCGCGTTTTCATGCGATCGCCGCCGCGATGGATATCGATGTGTGGTGTCGTGAGTGTGGACATCATGGTCCTCCTCTCGGGACCGTGCACCGATCGCCTTTCAGGGTAGGAGCACTTACGACGTTGGTGCTCCGAATTCCTAGTAAATTGTCCTGCACTCGGCATTTTACGCGAGCTGATCTTCGCGAGTGACGTGCGAGGGAGTCACTCGCGGCTGCGGGTGAACGACAGGCGAGCAGTACCGACCGGTTAGTCGAGTCGGCGGCCGGCACGGCCCGCCACCGCACGTCGGGGGTCTATACGCGCACACGGCGGATTCGTAACATCATGTGCCACAAAGGAATCGGAGGTGACGAACGGATGCGAACCGAGGTGCTCGCGCGCATCGAACAGCAACTCCGCGATGCGGCGCAGCGCGACGGGATCACCGATTTCGTGGTCGGTGTCGCGGTATTCCGCGATCGCAAACTCCTCGTGGTGCGTCGTGTCCCGGACGACTACCACGGCGGCAAGTACGAACTGCCCGGTGGCGGAGTCGAATCCGGGGAAACCCTGGCCGAATGCGTGGTGCGCGAACTCTTCGAGGAGACCGGGCTGCGGGTGCGCGCAATCACCGAGTTCCTGGGTGATTTCGACTACGCCACCAGGACCAAGCCCCGAGTGCGCAAGTACAGCTTCATCGTCGAGGTGGAACCGGGCGAGGTCGCACTGGCCCCCGGCGAACACGACGCCTTCGCCTGGATCGACGCCGCCACGCTCGCCGATCTACCGATGGCGCCGGATATGCGAGAAACGATCTCCACCCTGGTCAACTGTGTTTGATCCGGGACACACCCACATTGCCCACCACGACGGAGCGAGTCTTACGAGCGACCCGTTCGCGGCCCGTCTCGCGTCCGAACCGTCAAAGCGCATGCGCCGCAGACGCGAGCTCCCCTCGCCGACGCAACCACGACGGAGCGAGTCTTACGAGCGACCCGTTCGCGGCCCGTCTCGCGTCCGAACCGTCGAAGCGCATGCGCCGCAGACGCGAGCTCCCGTCACTGACGCAACCACGACGAAGCGAGTCTTACGAGCGACCCGTTCGCGGCCCGTCTCGCGTCCG